>JAUPVA010000027.1 GCA_030917245.1 Patescibacteria group bacterium | reverse complement strand
AGTCGGAATTGTCTCTACGTGATGAACAGCCTGTGATATCTTCAACTCTTTCAGAGAAGTATCACGAAAGTGCGATAGAATCCTCTTACGTAATGTAATACTTTTACCGACGTACAGCGGCTGTCCATTTTCATCTTTGAACACATATACCCCTGGCTCATCGCCAATCGCACGTAACTCATCAAGGTCAAGATTGGGGGGTAAATACTGCGTCCTTAACTGACGCTGTACCATTTCATCAAATACATCGCCACCATGTTGCTCAAAAGCAAGCTCGGCGAAATATTTTATCGCCATAGCATCGGCAAGCGCTCTGTGCCTCTGAAGCACGGGTATCTCATGACGTTCTATCAGCTTTGCCAGACTATGGCCTTTCTCCAACCGGTACAACGCTCGGCTTAATCGGACAGTACACACTAATTTTGGAGAAAACAACACCCCTATGCGTTCAAATTCCATTTTTAGAAATGAATAATCAAACCGCACATTATGGGC
The DNA here is from genome assembly GCA_030917245.1 of Patescibacteria group bacterium. Lineage (GTDB taxonomy): Bacteria > Patescibacteriota > Saccharimonadia > Saccharimonadales > Saccharimonadaceae > UBA1020. The sequence continues at coordinate 8,640 of JAUPVA010000027.1, read as the reverse complement.
AATAAATACCGCACCAGAAAGTATATCAAGTAGCTGATCGGCAATATCGTCGAACCTTGGAGCCCCCTCTACATCAGCCGCCTCTATGCCGGTCAGACGAGTAATCGCTGCAGGTATGTACGATTCTGGGTCTAATATGGCTGAAAACTCCTTCGTAACGCCATCTGGCTCTACTCGGACAGCCGCAACCTCAAGCACACGACTTGTACGGGCACTTCCTCCTGTTGTCTCGATATCCACATACACTACTGGGTAACTAAACATCACATACTATTATCTCATGCCGAGAAACCAAACCTATTTTTGATAGAATAAGAGACATGCATCGCCAGGTCGCCGTACGAATTATCTATAGAATTCTTTTAACCTTGGCATACACCAGTTGCATGCTGCAGTGGCTATGGCTCGCCATCATCGCTATTCCTCCCCTACTAGAGAGTGGCTCATTAGACTCGCTTATCGTACAGCCAACTCACAGTCAGACAGTATCATTGCCGACGATTGAATCCTCACCTCTGCTGCTACTGACAATCGGCCTCATTACCGCAATTGTGCTAACCGTATCAGTCATTGTATTAGTGCGAATTCCCAAAGTAATCGTTGAATCTGGAGAATATTTAATTCGTCGGAGTACATCGACGGCAATGCCCTTAATTACTCATCGAAAAAAATTACCCGCTAAACGTCAGAAGACCCTATCGCGGCGTATTCGGCTAACTATCCAGCTACTCCTCGTATTGTTTCCTCTTCTTATCTGTATGCTACTCCCCGCTTACAAAGAAATAAGCCAGAGCATCATCATAATGATTGCACTCTGGCTTGCTTTCGTCAGCGCCGCGAGTTTTCTTACAGCATGGGCTCTTGAAACGAAGCGAGTTACTTCGTCTACTTCGCAAACTCAATCGCGCGCGTCTCGCGGATAACATTCACTTTTATCGTACCGGGATACTGCATTGTACTTTCAATCTTATTCGCGATATCTCGTGCGAGCTTAATACCCGATAAGTCATCGACTTTTTCTGGACGAACTATCACTCGCACTTCACGCCCAGCTGAAATTGCATAGGCTTTATCGATTCCCTCGAAACTCGTCGCGATGTTTTCCAGATCACGCATTCGCTCAGAAAAGTTTTCTGCCGAAATGTTACGGGCTCCGGGTCGTGCCGCGCTCGCAGCGTCCACAACCCGAACAACCAATGCTTCTGGAGTGGTTGCTTCAATATCATCATGATGCGCCTCTATCGCATGGACGATATCATCGCTCATGCCGTACTTTTGCGCTAGCTCTGCTCCAATGTGATGGTGCTTGCCTTCGATCTTATGACTAACTGCCTTGCCGACATCATGAAGTAGCGTTGCAATCTTTGCCACCCTCACATTCGCGCCTATTTCTTCAGCAATCATGCCAGCAATATGCGCCATTTCTGTAGAATGCATCAAGACATTCTGACCATAACTGGTGCGGTACTTCAATTCGCCAAGTAGCTGCAGCATCTCTTTAGGTATACCGACAACACCTACGTCGCGGGCGGCATCCTCACCGGCACGAGTTACTTCTTTTTCAATCTGCTTCTGCGCTTTCGCGACGACCTCTTCAATGCGACCTGGGTGAATACGCCCATCCTTCATCAACATCTCAAGTGTCAGCCGCGCTACTTGCCGCCGAATCGGATCAAAACTGCTCATGACAACCATGCCCGGTGTATCGTCGACAAGGATATCGACACCAGTGGCACGCTGGAGGCTCTGAATATTTCGGCCCTCCTTACCTATGATGCGGCCTTTCATGTCGTCATCGGTCAACTTTATGGCTGTTACTGTGCGTTCAGCGGTTACTTCCGAACTCATGCGTTCCATTGCCGTAACGAGTATGGTTGACGCCCTTTCTTCGGCGTCATGCATTGCATCTTTTTGTAACTTGTCTACTAGTCCAACTAGGTCGTGTTTTATATCACGTTCGGTCATCTGCATTAATTTATCTGCAGCGTCTTTTTTCTTAAGCCCGGCAATTTTTTCAAGTTTCTCTTGTTGGCGTGATCGAATTTCACGAATCTCATTCTTCAGTGATTCGACTTCGTCTTCTTGAGAGCGAAGTTTTTCTGCACGCTTATCGAGTTCATCGAGTTTGCGGTCAAGAGTAACTTCTCGATCTGCCAATCGGTCTTCGGTCTTCTTCCATTCACGACGTCGCTCTTTTTCGATTTCGAGTGCTTCATCTTTCGCTTTCAATACGATGTCGCTCGCTTTTGTCTTGGCGGATGCCAGCTCCTTGTCAATCTGCTGAGATGTCCGTGCCTTGACTTGACGATCGTAAACGAGCTTTCCGCCCGCACCCAAAACAACACCGACAAAGGCGATGAATGCTTCTAACATATAGTTGTCCTTTCTGACACGCCCCTGAGGGTCCCGGACCTCTTTTGAGTAGAAAGTAGTGGATTTTATTTTAGAGGGATAAATCAGTAAACGAAACCGCACATTCTCAAATTCATACCGGGAAGTTATCGTAGAGCGCGTACTGAATCAAAATTATCAAGATGCTTTTTTAGTATCTAAAAAAGCTATTCATATTGTAGCTCGCGAGGTCCTAGGTCTGCAACAGTTTATTTACGTGGTTGAGTAATATTCGGCTCGCGTCCATAGAGTGGCATAACGAGACGATCGTTCTGACCAGACTGCAGCTTTTTTCTGCCCGTCTCAAGCCAATCATCGCCCGTTTCGCCGACAATCGAGACGCTTAATGTATCGGCAATCGTATTTACGACGGTTAAGCCTATTCGTAAGCCCGTAAAACTACCAGGTCCCTCGTAGGTAATGATCCCAGATACATCGTGCCATGAGCCGCCAGAATCTTGAATAGAGTTTCGCATGAAGCCGATTAGCCCATCCGCTAGCTGACGATCGGCTTCCCATTCATAGCTCCGCAGACTCTCATCCGTAATCGTCCAAAATCTACATGTCGGGGTTGACGTATCTAGACAAATTATCATAATACCCTCTCAGTTATCGCTGCCGCTGCCTTGCCGTCTGCCTGCACGTCTAATAAGCGAGAAGCCTCATCGGGAGAGGTAATGGTAATAACTATACGGTCGTTTTGGAGAATAGGTGCGACGACATCGCCCCACTCAATAACACTCACGATAGATGGATCGCTGAGCGACTCAGCCAGCTCCATGGCCATAATGCCTGCCTCATTCAACCGATAAAAGTCATAGTGGTGTAGTCGTAATCCATCACGCGCTTGGTATGTTCGGTTAATCGAAAAAGTCGGACTTTGAACCGTTTCTGTAATACCCAATCCGTTCGCAATACCCTTCGTTAGAGTTGTTTTACCCGCTCCGACATCACCAACTAGCTCAATGCACTCTCCGCCCTTTAACAAACGGCCAATACGTTCGCCGTAGTCCTTCATGTCAGACTCGTTCTTTACATACACCTGCATCTCTATAAATATACCATTAGCTAAGCCACTGGAGAATTTTTACCAAGCATCGTATAGTAGAGCGTAAGCAGTATGCAAATATCAGATAATACAATAGAAAAACTATTAAATGTGGCGGGTAAATCGACTCCAGAACAGATTGAATAACTGAAAATAACGGCCGATCGTAGTCATCGCCCGTTGCAGTATATGGCCGTACAAAATAAGCTTATTTCTGAGCTTGACTTAACAAAGCTATTTGCCGAATACATTCATATTCCCTTCATTCAAGTTGACCCCCGCGATATCCCGAATGACGTGTTGAATAAAATCCCTGAGCGAATTGCCGTCCAGTACCGTGCCGTCCTGTTTAAAGTCGACGAAGACGGCACTATGCATCTTGCCATGGATGACCCTGACGACGTCCAGGCCGTTGACTTCATTCAAAAAGAAATAGGTGAACAAACTAAGATTTACATCGCAACCCGCGAGAATATACTGTCGTGCCTCGAAAATTACCGCGGAGACGTCAACGAGCAACTCAATGATGTGATTGATATTCAGCGCGAAGAAGATAGTGGTGAACAAGTTGTCACCGAAGCCGATGTTGCCGAAGATTCGCCAGTCGCACAAACAATTAATCTACTCCTCGAGTACGCAATTCGATCGAGTGCATCAGATATACACATCGAGCCTCGTGAGACGTTTGTACAAATTCGTTACCGAATCGACGGCGTACTCAGTGAAGTCAATCGCTTACCACGAAATGTGCTAGGGTCACTCGTTAGCCGCGTAAAAATTCTTGCCAACCTAAAGATTGACGAACGGCGCGTCCCTCAAGATGGTCGATTCAAAATAAAAGTAGCCGGTAAACCATACGCCCTTCGTGTCAGCACCTTACCGGTGTCTGATGGAGAGAAGGTAGTGATGCGTATTCTTGACGAGAGCAACGAAGCTATCAGCCTTGAATCACTTGGCTACTGGGGAAGGTCTCTTGAGGTTATTGGCCAAGCTATGACTGAACCAAATGGCGTCATACTGATTACAGGTCCGACCGGTAGCGGTAAGTCCACTAGCCTTTTTAGCATACTCAACATTCTAAACACTCCCGATGTAAACATTTCGACGATTGAAGATCCGGTAGAATATAAAATCCCTGGAGTTAATCAAACTCAAACCAATCCAAAAGCAGGCATGACCTTTGCCTCTGGACTACGAGCCCTGCTTCGACAAGACCCGAATATCATCATGGTTGGGGAAATCCGAGATAGCGAAACGGCCAACCTGGGCATCCAAGCCGCCCTTACCGGCCACCTCGTATTCAGCACCTTACACACAAATAACGCTGCGACTTCTTTGCCACGACTGCTTGATATGGGAATTGAACCCTTCCTGATTGCTAGTACAGTACGTGCGGTTGTGGGACAGCGCCTTGTCCGAAGACTTTGCATGAACTGTCGCGAGCAATACAAACCGACCGAATCTGACGTAGATGAAGTAAAGCGAACGTTTAAGCTAGGCGACAATGGCCTAAGCATAGTCCATAAGCTAGAGGCAACTGCCCTCGCCCAAAACGTAGGCAAAGATAATCCGATCAGTACAACTGAGACGAGTATCACCACGCTCTGGAGAGCTTCACAAAAAGGCTGCGATGAATGTAGTCATACCGGTTACAAGGGGCGTATAGGTATATATGAGGTGCTCGGCAGCTCCATCCCAATTCAATCCCTGATTATTTCAAATGCAACGAGCAATCAAATCCAAACTCAAGCGATTACCGAAGGTATGATAACAATGCAGACAGATGGCCTCATAAAGGCCCTTAGAGGACAAAGCACTGTCGAAGAAGTCTTACGAGTTACAAAGGAATAGCCATGCCGGCATTCAGTTATACAGCGATTAGTCAAAATGGCGACCATCTCAATGGATACGTCGAGGCACCCGACCGTGCAGCCGTTATTAAATCATTGACGAGTCAAAATCTGCGACCAATTAGTATTAAAGAAAGTAACTCGGGGACACCTAAGCCACTACTGCGCATATTTGCCGGCGGTCGCGTAAAAAACGACGAGTTGGTTATCCTGACACGAGAGCTGAGTGCAATGGTCGGCGCAGGCGTACCGCTACTCAAAGCGTTAACCTCGTTGCATGACCATGCCGAGAGTAAAAATCTAAAAACTATCCTAACCTCGATAATTAAAGACGTAGAGGGTGGCGACCAGCTGGCAGATGCGCTCGCTAAATATCCGGGCACGTTTAACGATGTGTACGTCAACATGGTCCGCGCAGGCGAAACCGCCGGTATTCTCGATGATATTTTAAAGCGGCTTGCATATCAGCAAGAAAAAAATGCCACTATTCGCAAAAAGATCAAAAGTGCCATGACCTACCCGATGGTTCTCGTAGGCATAACTGTCCTGGCTTTCTTTGGACTAATGCTTTTTGTAATCCCTCAGATCGGCAAGATACTTGAAGGTTTAGGCGGCCCCGATGCCAAGCTTCCAGGCTTAACACTGGCAATGCTCGCCTTAAGCGACTTCTTTATTAAGGCGTGGTACATCATTTTTCCTGTTATTGGTATAGGCATATTCTTCCTGCTGCGATTTCTTAAGACTCCCAGCGGCAAACTCCTTCTTCATTCGAGTGTTTTAAAAATCCCCGTCTTAAAAACGATCATTATCAAGATCGCCGTCGCACGATTCTCTCGAACTTTCTCCGCCCTGATAGGCGCCGGAGTACCTGTTTTGGAAGCACTTAGCGTCACAGGCCGGGCAGTTGGTAATGTAGTCTATGAAAACGCTTTACTAGAAGCCAGTAAAGCCGTCGAGAGTGGATCTACGCTTTCAAGTGAAATTGAAAAAAATCCCCTTTTCCCTGCCATTGTCTCCCAAATGCTCTCAGTCGGTGAAGAGACAGGACAAACCGACACGGTTCTTGTAAAAGTTGCCGATTTCTACGAGGAAGAAGTCGATGTTGCAATCGAAGGAATAAGCTCGATTATAGAGCCAGTCATGATCGTATTTATGGGCGGTATGATTGGCCTCATTGCAGCGAGCGTCATGATGCCAATTGCAAGTCTATCTTCAAGTATTAAATAGTAGCTGCTACCTCTGCCGAGTCATGGTATTTCCTATACCGCTCATGTATACTGATAACTAATGAAAAAACGTGGGCATACAAGAGGTGGCAAGAGTATTTTATAAAGACAGACCTATCATAGGACTTGATATCAGTCAGACTGGTATGAAAATCATGTCGATCGATAGGAAGAAGATGCTCGTAACCGGGTACGGTTCTATTGACCTTGATCCTGCAAAAGTCCAGCAGTCACTTGATACGAACGATGGCTATTTGACTACAAATGTTATGGAGCTCGTTGGCAAGAATCTTGTCGGAAAACTCGCTAGTAATCACGTTGTTCTGGGGATCCCAGCTGGAAGAACCTTTACACGAACATTTACAATTCCTCGACAGTCAGAGAAGCAACTCCGAGATGCAGTTGAACTTGAAGTTGAGCAGTACATACCTATTCCAATGAGTTCACTTTACGTTGATTACGAAGTCATTGAACGAACCGCAGACCAAGTAATGATACTTATGTGTGCAGTACCACGCACCGTCGTAGATTCTTGCATCAGTATCGCTCAGAGTGCAGGCCTTCGCGTTTGTATGGTTGAGCCAAGTATATCTGCGGTGGCACGCCTGCTTGAGACAACCGAGGAAGGGCACCTGCCTACGGTGATTGTCGATATCGGACCCGCCAGCACAGATATAGCCGTCCTCGACCGCTCAATCCGCATAGCCGGCTCTCTAAATGTCGGAGGCAATACCTTCACCCTTGATATTGCAAAAAAGTTAAAGATACCGCTTGAAAATGCTCATCAATTAAAAATATTGAACGGTTTAAGCGCCGGTAGTCGGCAGCAAAAAATTCAAGCAGCACTCAAGCCTAGCCTCGAACGAATCGTTGCAGAGACAAGAAAAGTCATGCGATATTACGACGAACGAATAGAAGGGCACAGTAAGCTTGAGCAAATGCTCGTTGTTGGAGGTGGAGCCAACGTACCAGGAATTGGTGAATATTTTACCAACGAACTGGTAATGCCAGCTCGTGTTGCGAGCCCATGGCAACAACTTGACTTTGGAAAGCTCCCTCAACCCGGTAAACAATTTCGGCCGAGATACATTACCGTGGCAGGATTAGCCAGTGTCGATCCAGACAGGATGTGGCAATGATCAATTTATTACCCGATGAACATAAAAGTGAAATACGAGCAGCTCGTACTAATGTCGTCTTGGTTCGATACATCGCTATTTTAATCGCGGCCGCAGTGGTCCTTGGAGGTTTAGTTGCGGGTACGTATGTATCTATTAACGGTTCAAAAGCAATAGCACAAGACCTAGTCGCGTACAATCAGAGCCTTATGTCAAAGCATGAGTCTAAAAAAACGCAAGCCGACATCTTCCGATCAGATCTTGCAATTGCAAAATCTATCTTGGACAATAACGTTAATTTTTCTCGTTTGATCTACAAAATTGCCGATGCAACACCGCCAAACGTTATCCTGGAAGAATTGCCGCTCGAACCTTCAACATTTGGCTCAAGCATATCACTGAAGGCTCGCGCAAAGTCCGTTGAAGATGCACGAAAACTCCAGGAATCTTTTAGTAAAAATAACCAGTTATTCTCCGACGTTGAAGTTACAAATCAAAAAATCGACAATACTTCAAGCCGAAGCAATTCATACCCTGTAGAAGTTACGTTATCGGTGGTGATAAATAAGGGAGCGTTACAATGAAAAACAACCTGACGCCAGCAGGCATGCGGTTGATTCTTATTGGTACTCTTGTCTTGCTCTTTGGTGCAGCAGCAGGAGGATTCTGGTACATGCATCGGAATCTTCAGGCATACGCAGCAGAAATCAGTAATCTTAATACCGAGGCTAAATCAGGTGAATCGAATATTAAAATACTTGAAGGACTTGGAAACTCGCTCGAGGAAAGACAGGGGGTCATCGAAGACGCACGCAGCCTGATCGCAAGCAATAATGACTTTCCAGACCGGGCAGTAAGTGACCTTTTACAAATCGGGGCCGAATCGGGAGTAACTATTTCCAGTATCGAATACACTAACTTAAGCGCTACTGGTGCAAGTGCAAGTACTACTGCCCCAGCCGCTGCGGCACCAACTTCCCCGACACCTGGAGCTCCACCGCAAGCTT
>JAUPVA010000026.1 GCA_030917245.1 Patescibacteria group bacterium | reverse complement strand
CGAACGCGTCGATGAAGCGTTTATTATGGTTGACGGCAAGCGATATCGCCGCGAGGAAGACACCTTCGACACCTGGTTCACCTCTGGGCAATGGCCATTTATTACCACTGATTACCTCACCAACGGTCCTCTGAGCCGATTCTACCCCAATGCAGTTATGGAAACCGGGCACGACATTCTTTACCCCTGGGTTTCACGCATGATTATGCTGGGCTTAAAAGTTACCGGTAAAGTTCCGTTCCGCGACGTCTACCTACATGGTCTCGTGCTTGATGAGAAAGGCCAAAAGATGAGTAAGTCTAAAGGCAATGTAATTAACCCGATAGAGACTCTGAGCGAATACGGTTCAGATGCGCTCCGACTCGGGCTCGTTGCCGCTCGTTCGGCAGGGCAGGACCAAGCATTTAGTACCACCAAGGTGGTAGCAGGTCGTAACTTTTGTAATAAGCTGTGGAACATCGCACGCTTTATCGAAGACAAACTTGGCGACGCGTACCGGCTATCACCTCCAGAGCCCGTCACACTTGCCGATCACTGGATTATACGTGAACTATCATCGGCCGCCTCTCAAGTAGAGGAACTGCTCGCCGACTATCGCTTTGCCGAAGCCTCAGAAGTGGTGTATCACACCATTTGGAGCAGCCTAGCAGACTGGTATGTCGAAGCTTCGAAGCAACAAGACAACCCTGACATGCTAGCCTGGACGCTCGATACAGCACTCAAGCTCGCTCATCCATTCGCACCTTTCGTTACCGAGACAATCTGGCAGACGCTGCCGTGGTACGAGCAGGGAAGCATGCTTGTAAGTGCTCCGTGGCCAGATACTGCAGAATACAACGACATTGCCGCCGCTGAATTTGAGCGCTTGCAACAACTCGTCAACGAAATCCGCTTCGTGACCAGTGAACTACCCGGCAACAAACGTTACCGCGTCTTGTACCACAGCGATAGCTTAGTTGCCGATAATGCCGAATTAATTGCCAAGCTTGCCCGCCTCGAGTCAGTTGAACATACCGACCAGCCACGTGGCTTACGTCTGGCTAACTCTGGTAGGGAAGCATGGCTCGATATCGATGCCGAAACGCTGTACGAACACCAAACAAACCTAGAGGTTCGACTGGCAGAAGCGAAAGCACGGCTTACAAACCTAATCGGGCGTCTGTCGAACGAGCGCTATATTCAAAAGGCACCGACCGAACTGGTCGATGCCTCGCGTCAGGAAGCCACCGAAACTAAAGAGTTAATCGAACGACTTCAAAACGAATTACAGGTTATTGGCGACTAAGCAACTGGCAGGGTGTAGCCATCGTAGCTATTGGCGCCCCGTGGCATATTTTTCTGCATCAGATGCTTTCTCTGCTCACTCCGAGGCATAATCCTCGGCTGTGTGCTCTTCACATCTTTCACGCTGACATGCTCGGCATGAGTGTGCGGATCGCTGGCGATAGATTTCATACTTCCGTCAGCATTCGCCGCAACGATAAATGGAACGCCGACGAGGGCTGTGGCAAGCTTGTCTACCTTAGTATCGTGTAAGGTAACGCCTGTCATAGCAGTCAGGGCAAGGAACAGTGATATTGGTGTGGTGATTGCAGTATTGAACATATTTATTTTTTATTGGTTATGAATTCATATTAGCATAACCTTGATTATTTGTCAATATGCGTTCAACGTATGTTATACGTGATGGTAGCCACTACCCCTGGTAATCTCCTGGCAACGATATAGTTGCTCAAGCAAAATCAGTCGAACGAGCTGGTGAGGGAAGACTAGCTTCGACAACGAAAGCACCATGTCTGCTCGCTGCTGCAGGCGTTCATCAACCCCGTAAGCGCCTCCTATAACTACGGTAATGCGGCGGCTATTAACCTGGCATTCTTCTATCAACGATGCGAGAGCAGGGGAGTCGATCTGGCGACCTGTTTCATCAAGAAGAATCAAAAATGCATCATCGTCTAAGCGCGCCAATAGGCGATTAGACTCTTCCAGCCGCGCCTTGACGCCCTCGAGAGAGCTATGTGGCAACAACACCCATGCGACATCGAATGGCCGCCTGAGGCGCTTTTCGTAGCGTTCAAGGCCAGGAGTAATCCAGTCTTCGTGCTTCTTGCCTATGGCTACAACAGTAATCATTCAAAAAAGAGTTTCTGAGCCAAAGCATACAGCTTGTCGTGGTCTGGCTCGGCATTGTCTTGGTTGGCCCGGTGTACCTCCTCTACCTCATTAAAGGGTATGAGGTGTACGTGAGCATGAGGCACATCCACACCTATGATCTTTTCCGCCACAAAGCTTGTCCCCATCTCGCTCCGAAGCCGCTTTGCTACCTTCTTAACCGAACGCATCAACGATTGGTATGACTCATCGTCTAAATCCCATACAAATTCAACTTGTTGCTTAGGAATCACCAAAGTGTGACCAGGAATTACCGCGTAAATATCGAGGAAGGCGAGCGTGTGTTCGTCTTCATATATCTTGTGACTAGGAATCTCACCACTGACAATTTTGCTGAATATACTCTCTGTATTCATACATCTAGTATAACGTAGTGCGCCGTCTGGCAATCCATGGTATGGTGAAGGCACACTGCACCCTACACGAATGAAAGGTGGTGGGACCGATGCTCGGTTTCGGCAGTAGTACAGTTTACAAAATGGT
>JAUPVA010000025.1 GCA_030917245.1 Patescibacteria group bacterium | reverse complement strand
GACGTCATTTAAAACAAATGGCAAATTATTGCGCTCTTCTTCGTCGTGGAAGTATGAAATTTTTGCAATACACCATATTCCACCGACAAGTAACTTTTCGAATTTCTTTACAATCTCAGCATCTATAGAAGCATCTTTAATGCCCAGGTTGCTAAATTCTGCCTCGTACCGATCTTTCTTCTCATTAAGTTTGACTGTTATTTTATCAATGACGGTGTAGTTTTTAAGTTCACGAATCTTGCTTTTCACTTTTTGCGCTTCATCGGGACGTACAAAATTCTCGGCTAGGATTTTCTTGACCGTAGCAATTCCATCCTCTATAGCAACCGGATCATCGGTCGCACAGTACATACCTAGCAGATATTCCAGCACATAAACAGGTACGTTTGCGCCTTCCTTAATTTTTTTTGTTAGATCTTTACGAACCACTCTGCCTGGGAAAACTTGATTTAGCTTTTTGTCGACATCATCCATATCGTCCTCCTATAACCCTAATTCATTTGTTATTGCAATATCTACCTTGAAATCAATCCGCTCAACCTCAACGCCATCTTCATCTTCGATCACCAGATAGTAGTTATCTTCTGGACTATACTCACGTGCAGCAAATACAAACTTTTCCTGATATTCACGAGCACTTGCATCTTTTTCGGTTGAATCGGCAATTACCGTAACCTCATCAGAAATCTTTGAATCATTCTCATCCTCAAACCACACTTTATAACGACCTGCAATTTTATCAGTACTTACTGGCTCATCTTGCAGGAAACGTAGCCGCGTGATTGTGTTAGTGATTTTAAGCGAAATGCCGACATAGGTGATGTTTACTCTATCTCTAGCAGTACTTGTACGTGAAGATTTAAAGTTTACTATCGGCACCACAACTTCTTGCGGCATCGAACCACCATGATAATATCGACCAACGCCACCTTGCTTAGCAAACACAACCTTCGAGTGGGGGGTGTTGATGTACTTTGTGTTCCCGGCAAACATATCACCGAGACGATAACTGTTGGCTGACTTATCCGGCGTGACCGTAATTGCGTAACGCGCCTTTTGTTTATCGGCGTCGGGTACTTTTGGCATCTTGCGCCTGGCTTCAACCGTACCCGTTTCGTAGAAGAAACCATGGTCAGCTGTCACTAATACATTCACCCCGCTAAAAGTAGTGTGAAGATCGCTGATGAGATCGACTATTTCACGAATAGCATCGTTACTCGCAGTGAATGTCGCCATATCATCATGCTCGCCAGTTATGTCAATTTTGTCATGATAAATGTAGACATACTTTGCGCCAGAAAAGAATGATTTCCATTCTGATTTTTTCATAGCCCTAACATCTTCAAACTTTATGGCAAGGTTGTCCTTATTGGCACGTTTTAAGACTTTGTCGCGATAAGAGGCGTCAGTCTTCATGCCATCAGCTAGTACAGTTTCACCGTCGAACTCTAGCTTTTCGTGTGGCAACAGGGCGGCCATGCCAACTGGAGTTATAGACGGTAGCAGTGCAAGTGCGAAGTTGGTCGAGATGTCGCCACCAATTGCAGCAAGCTTAGGCTGCTCGGCGATTTCTTTAGCCACCTCGAAACGGAGCCCGTCCGATATGATTACAAACACGCGATCTTTTTTGTCATCATGGGGTTTGAGATAACTGTCGTAGAATTCGTTTAGCATAGGATGTTTGGTAGAAGTCCAGTTTTCGTCGGCAGTCGCTTCTTCCCATTTTTCTGCAAGTTTTAATATCCACTCTTCGCCATAGAGATACTCAATTTGCTGTGCAAGAGCCATATACTCATCAGATTTATCAGTCCGGTCGTAGTAGTAGTTAAAGTGACGATAGAAGGTGTCTACCTTATATAGCTCTTCCGCGTAACGCGAGATAGCAGTGTCTTTATCGGTAGATTTAACTTCTTCAATGATGCGACGAGCCGTCATGCGAAAAGTATTGGCCGCAGACAACATTTGATAGTCAGCTTTACGCATTGGGTAGTAAAAGCCTAGCGCACGCTTCCGAAGCAGCTCAGAGATATCTTCTTTGCTGACGAGAAGCTGAATGAGTTCAGAGATCACCAGATCGTCAATAGCTGCAATAGCATCGCTATCTATATAGTCTTTGAGCGCCTGGCCTTCGAGCAATCGGCTTAGTCCAAGCTTGTTATTTACTTCCGCTGAAAACGCTGTGAATTCATCGGGGAAAAGACGCATCAGATCACGCACAAAGATACGAATATTTCCATGGCTACTTTCCGGCAATACAAAGCTTTTAAATCTACCGAAATCTATCTTATCTTCAACAGTAGAATTGAAGTAACTTATCAGCACTGACTCCCAGAGGTTATCGAGGTTCTCGATATCATCAACGGTAACTCCAAAATACTTCGAGAGTAGGGAGGTTAATGCTTCAGCGTCAACGAACTTCAGTGCATTCACAAATTCAGTCTGAGATTCACGGTATTTGGTAAAGATTGCGGCTAGCACCTGCTCAAGGCGGGCGTCGTTTGCATTAAAAAGCGTGGCATAAATTGCTAGTTGCAACGCTTCTGGTTCATTTATAGGCAAGAGCTTTTTTATGTCGCGCTGACGCTTCTGATTCTTGAAGAATCGACCATTTCGTTTAACGACGTTGCGGAATTTATCCGACAGATTGAGAGCGTTCAATACTAGTGTCGATTCATCTGGTATGAACACGTCGCCAACATTAGCTAATTCTATGTCAATCAGTTGATTGTCTATATCGCTTGGTTTTTCGGTCGCACGGTAGATAATTACATTATCATTCGGTACTTCGTTCAGTATATGATGACGTACAAATAGGGGGTTATTGTCAAAAATTATGATTTCAACCTTCACGCCATCACCATTTAGTGCTTTCTGAACGTCATCAAGGTACTCAGTATTCTCACCACCCTCGTCGTACCATGTAACTATCCTCCGTCCTGCAGTAGTAGGGTTAGTCAGAAGTTTGGCTAGACCATTCACCAGTTCAGGATTCATAACTTCACTCCATTCATCTCAAGCAATTGACTCCCGGGCTTCGTGTCTGCAGCAACTTGGCTGAGCTTGGGGTAATTTACTTTTACGCCATCGTCCAGATTGAGCGAAATTGATTTACTAGCAGCGACAGCTATCAAGGCATCATAGGCTTTAATTTCGGCAAGCTTAGCAACGAGGTCATTTTTGAGCTTTAATTCATCATTATTTAACGTAGACTTTGACTCTAACTCAGTTAACCGTTTGACATAGATGTTCTGCGTGTTAAGTAAATACTGGGTACGTACTGTAGCGATGAGATTAGGTTGGTAGCGGTGCAGGTAGAAAAGTGCCTTGAAGCCATTAGCTTTGCCGCTGCTCAGTAACCAGTAGATTGGCCGTTTGCCATATACACGGAAATGGTCGGCAAAGAAATCTTCAGTGAAGTAGCGACGCAGGGTTTCTTCTGCGTGCTCGGTGCTTTTACGTCCCAGTGCGTCGGCGAGCCAGTCCATGTTGGCGTGCAGTGTAGATTCGCCGTAGACAGCTACCAGGAAGTCGCGTAGCTTTTTGACGATGTCATCAGTGTAGTATTCCCCGTCCATGATAGGCACGATATTGTCGGCATCTACGAGTGAGCCCTGAGCCGAAGCGCTCCAGTCGCCGCCAGCAAAATTGAGACCAGGTTTGTCGAGGCTGTAGCGACCAAATATTACTCCTACGAAGTACGATAGTAGTGACTTTGCGTCCCGGTCGATCTTAGCCTTGCGGACACTAACATATTTACCTTCAACCTCAGGCGTTAGTTCGCCCTGCATGCCGTAGACTTCTATGAATATTTCGTTGAGGCGTTCTTCGTTTACTTTTAGTTTGTTCCAGCGATCCGAGGCGTTGCGCTCCCATGCGTTGTAAGTGTCTGCTAGCTTAGTTTCGCCATCATTCGGTAGGAGTGGGTGCTGCTCGAAATCCCATGAGGTTTCGAAGCTATCCCAGTCGGTTTTGCTGAGGGTGCGGTTTTCTTCGACGAGGCGTATGACTTCATCGCGGTATTGGGGCGATTTGATGATTGGATAAAGAGCCACT
>JAUPVA010000024.1 GCA_030917245.1 Patescibacteria group bacterium | reverse complement strand
GTAAATATGCCACTGGCATCACAACGTTGCCCATAGGCGTAATAAAGTGTGTCTGAAGTCACGGTAGTAGGTAGTGTGCTAGTGCTATCTAGCACCGTAAGTTGCTTGAACTTCGACTCGTCTACAAAGGGATCAAGATTTGTCGCGCTCGTATCGTCGTTACAGCTCGATGCTGCACCGTTGCGGTTGTTTAGACATTCGTTAACAGATGCCGTAAATAGCGCTGCATCACTTTTTCGTTGGTTGTTGCGAGAGTTACGTTGCAATGCTGGTACAGCGAGGAATAGCGCAAGCATGATGACACCCGCAATTGCGAGTACAATCATAACTTCGATAATCGTAAAGCCTGATCGGTTCTTCGTTGATAAAAATTTCATGGTGGTGCCCTTCCCCCTTAGATATAGAAATAGAATTTTATGTTAATACGTAGAATTGTAATACGCTTATGATTAAAATGCAAGGGTAGCATGATGGCTGTTATTTGATAATATTTTGACCTACGAGGCCGTAGATCGGTACCAAAATGGCCGAGACAATGGTGATAGCTACAATTCCGAGTACGATCATAAGGAACGGCTCGATAATTGTAGAGATTGTCTTTACCTGTTGGTCAACTTCTTTTTCGTAGTAGTCGGCTGTTTTTTCCATCATTTTTTCTATCTGACCGGACTGTTCACCGATACGAAGCATACTTGGTACTAGGTCGAGGAAATTGGGGTCGTCTTGAAGCGAATCGGCCAGGCTTTTGCCTCCTTTTACTTTTTCGATTGCGCCCCTTATAGAACCCGCAACATGCACGTTGTCTACAGCATCAGCTGTAATTTCGAGTACGCGGATAAGCGGTACGCCACTGGCAACAAGCGTAGTGCCGGTTCGGGCAAACCTTGCCATATAGAGCTTCATAAAAAGTGGTCCAATAGCCGGGATGCGCATTTTTAGACGGTCAAAGAACGCCCTACCGGCATCTGTTTTTATCCAGTTCGCTAGTACAAAAGTTGCGATAATTAGAATTATGATCACCGCCCACCAGTAGTCGATGATAGCGTGCGATACAGCCAGTAAAACTCTTGTGAGAATCGGTAACTGTACGTTTCCAAAGCCCTTGTAAAGCTCTTCTACCTGTGGCAAGACACTCACAAGCATAAATGCCACCACACCGCCCATCACAAGCAGTACGATGATCGGGTACACTAGAGCGCCCCTTACTTTAGATATGACTTCGGCGTCTTTTTCTTGCTGGAATGCCAGTCGATCAAGTGAATTGTCTAGCGTACCAGATGTTTCACCGGCGTCAATCAGAGAAGTAAAAATATTGTTGAATATTTCTGGGTGTTTTTTGAGCGACGAACCGAGTGACGAGCCAGACTCGACGTCTGCAATAATCTGTGAAGTAACAGTTTTGAGTGTTTTGTTTTTGGTTTGGCCAAGTACAGTACGTAGCGACTGTACCAAAGGGAGCCCAGCGTTGATAAGCGTAGCTAGTTGACGCGAAAAAAGAATTTTGTCTTTGGTAGATACTCGATTAGTCAGCTTGCTTAGTAGGCCGACACCTACTTTGTCTTTGGCGGTTATTTCTATGGGTGCTAGGCCTTGTGAGCTTATAAGCTTGGCTGCAGATGCCACACTATCGGCCTGAACTTCTGCGACAACCTTTTTGCCGGTTGATGTATTGCGTGCTGTATATTTGAAAGTAATTAAACTCACCGCTAGCCCCTCATTAGCCGATCAAGCTCATCTGGGTCAACGGCAAAATTCCGCGCCTCGTCGTAGCTGACCGTACCTTGGTGAATTAGATTTACGAGCGTCTTGTCCATGGACTGCATACCGAACTCTGCGCCAGTCTGAATCACAGCGTCGAGCTGATGAGTCTTGCCTTCGCGGATGATGTTGCGAACTGCCGGTGTTGCGACCAATATCTCAGCGGCGGCTACTCGACCACCGCCAATAGTTGGTACGAGTCTTTGTGAACAGATTGCCATCAAGATATTGCTTAGCTGAGAGCGAATTTGGGGTTGCTGATGAGCTGGAAAAACGTCGATCATACGATCGATGCTTTGAGCAGCCGAGTTAGTGTGAAGCGTTGCAAACACAAGGTGACCGGTTTCGGCGATAGTAATGGCGGCGGAGATTGTTTCTAGGTCGCGCATTTCGCCGATTAGGACAACATCTGGATCTTGACGGAGGCTTGAACGGAGGGCGGCAGAAAATGAGAACGTGTCATAGTGCACTTCGCGCTGAACAATGACTGATTTTTGGCTTTTGTGAGTAAATTCGATCGGGTCTTCGATGGTGATGATGTGCGTGGCTCGCTCGTGGTTGATTTTGTGGATCAAGGCGGCAAGCGACGTAGACTTACCGGAACCAGTTGGACCAGTCACAAGCACAAGTCCACGAGGATATTCGGCAAATTTGGCAACAATTGGCGGAAGGCCGAGTTGCTCGATTGTCATCATTTCGTTGGGTATCAAACGAAGCGCTGCTGCTAGATTGCCACGTTCGTGGAAGGCGTTGACACGGAACCTGCCAAGATCACCAAATGCAAAACTAAAGTCGAACTCTTTGTCTTTGAGTAATATCGCCTTTTGGTCTTCGTCCAAAATTGCGTAGATAAGTGACTCTATGGCTTCTTCGTTGAGCGGTTCTGTGCCACTGACAGGCTTTAAAGCGCCGTCCACACGAAGCATAGGTGAAAGACCGACCTGTAAATGAAGGTCAGATGCCTTTTGCTTGATCACTTCTTCTAGTAACACTTCGATTCGTACTTGACCGGCTGCCATTTTCCCACCCTTTAGTTGTTATGCCTCATCGGAGGCCGCTACACGGTTGACTTCAGCTAGTGTCGTCATACCGGCAAGCGCCTTGAGATACCCGTCTTGTCTCATCGTGAGCATTCCTTGGGCCTGTGCGGCTTTTTGGATCTCTCCACTGGTTGCTTGGTTGATGATCAAACTCTGGATCTCGTCGGTAATGTTAAAAACTTCGTACAGACCTAGTCTTCCCTTGTACCCACCGGGGGACTCGGGCTTGTCTCTACCTTGGTATAAAGTATAAGCGCTTTGCCCTACTATAGGCAAGTTTTCAAAGCCTAAATCATCACAAATGGCCTTGTAGTGCTCTTTATCACGCGGTAGCTCTGAGCCAATAGTAGACGTAATTGAGGCTACGTCGGTAAGTGTTGCCGGTACTGCCTCTGGGTCAACTATACGGCGCACAAGACGCTGACCGATGACAGTACGGACTGTAGATGCGATCAAAAATGGTTCAATACCCATGTCCAAAAGACGTGGCAAAATACCGGCGGCCGAGTTGGTGTGAAGCGTCGAGAACACCAAGTGACCGGTAAGCGCCGCTTGGACTGCTAACTGAGCTGTTTCTTTGTCGCGGATCTCACCTACCATCACGCAGTCTGGATCTTGACGGAGTATTGACCTTAGGCCGGACGCAAATGTCAGACCGACTTCGGCATTCACCTGAATTTGATTGATACCGTCCATTTTATATTCGACTGGGTCTTCGAGGGTGACGATGTTGATTTCTTCGCTCTTGATTTCTTGGATAAGCGCGTAGAGTGAGGTAGATTTACCCGAGCCGGTTGGGCCAGAGGTAAGAATCATGCCATTGGGGTTTTTGATACCTTCGCGAATTGTGCGCAGCGCCCTACCGTGGTAGCCCATATCTTCTAGACGGAGCACCGTACCAGATTTGTCCAGGAGACGAATAACTACCTGCTCACCCCAGACTACCGGTGATATGGCAATACGCAGGTCAATGGCTTTGTCGGATACCCGGATAGAAAATTGTCCGTCTTGAGGCACACGGTGTTCGTCGATCTTTAGGTTGGATAGAATTTTTATACGAGATACGAGTGGCGCTTCGGTACTTTTGGGGAGCTTCATTATTTCTCGTAAGACACCGTCGATACGACAGCGAATCTTGAGCTCTTTTTCGAGTGGCTCAATATGTATATCGGATGCCCTGTTTTTGCCGGCGTACTCGAGTATTGCCGATAACGCCTTGCTGATCGGTGAGTCCTGAACAATTGTTTTGATATTGGCTTCATCGACCGAAGACATGCCTTTTTCATTGGCTATTTCTTCATCTGTCGCCGTCAAAGCGCCGGTGACTTGTTCGTCTAGATCAGTCTGATACTGCCTGAGTACGTGTCGTATGCCTGATTCGCTAGCTAGATATACTTTGAGTGGACGCCCAATCTTGTTGGACAAAAAGTCCACAGCCAGGACGATATCGGCGTCGAGCATAGCAACTACTAGCCAATACTGCATTTCACCGAGAGGCACCGCCATAAAGCGCTCAGCGACTTCCTGTGGCAGAAGAGTTAGTGTCTTGTGGTTTACCTTGGCATCAGTAAGATCTACATAAGGTACTTTGGTAACTATCGCCAGTGATTTGGTCAGGTCTTCGTCGCTAACGTGCCCCTCGCTGACAAGCAACGTCATAAACGGCTCGCCAGATTTCTCACTTTTTTTATGGATTATTTCTAATGTTGCATGATCAATCGCGTCTCTTGAGACAAGATCGTCTTCAACAAGCTTTTGGGTGTTGCCCACTAACACGCTCATGTTTACATTATATAGGCTCTCGGCTCTGCGCGCTAGTTACAAGAGCACGCAAATTAGCCTACTGGCCGAGTGGTTTTGTGTTGTTGTTACCCGAAACGGTAATATCCTTCGTAGGGTTGAGCTTGTCTGCTGTGAAATACGCCTTGTTTTCATAATTAAACTCACTTGAAACAGGGCTAACTACTTCTACCTTGGTGGTAAGGGTTTTTGTATTACTAAATAGTAGTTTGCTGGTGAAAAATGACACCATAGCAGATACACCAACCAGTAATATAAGCGTGGCGATGTCTTTTGATTTGAGCATTATTTTATCTCCTTGTACGTCACGTCTAGGTTCCTACCGGGCTGATAATAAGTAATGGCGCTGAGCGTTACAACGGCGCTGGTTGCCGAGCCACTGAGATCGGTCGTTACGATATAGACTGGTCTGATGGAGCGTTCTAGGTCAAAACTCAAATTTTTTACTTTGTCGTATGGTCCTGAAACACTGATAGTAAATGGCATGGCCACTGGGATTGGGCTAGCAGAATCATCATCTACCTCAGAGACTTCGTTGTCGATGCCAGTGATTGATGTGATGTTGTAGCCACCGTCAGTAAGGATTTTTTCTAGTGACGTAGCAAGGGCTGGAAAATCGTATTTAGGAGGTAGTGCATCTAGTACGATTTTGCTG
>JAUPVA010000023.1 GCA_030917245.1 Patescibacteria group bacterium | reverse complement strand
ATTCACAATACGGTAGACTTCGTGCCCCATACCAGTCACAAGAATAATGTCCCCTTTTTTGGCAACCTCAATGGCCTTTTTAATCGCTTCACGACGGTCCGCTACCTCAGTTGTTCGAACTTGTCCCTTTCCTTTCTCGATTCCTTCGAAAATTTGCGCCCGAATCTGGTCCGGATCTTCGTTATAGCTTTCCTCGTCGGTCAGAAATATCCTGTCAGCTAGCTTGGCAGCGATTTCTCCCATTATTGGCCGCTTTGACTTGTCGCGATCACCGCAAGCGCCAAAAACAAGAATTACCCGATTTTTTGAAATCGATTTCGCCGTTAATAGCATCTTCTCGAGGGCATCGGGGGTATGGGCATAATCAACCACGACATCGTAGCCTTTATCAGTCTCAATTCGGTCGAACCTCCCAGGCACGGTTTCTAGATTAGCAATACCCTCCACTATGTCATCGAGGTGCACTCCTAGCAGGTATGCCACCGATGCAGCCGCGACCATATTGTAGGCGTTAAACTCTCCCGGCAATGCCGTGGCCAGTTCAAGCTTCGTCTGATGATCAATCGTCAAGTCGGCTTCTGTTCCTTTGCGAAACAGTTTTACTCTATCGATGTGTGCGTCCGCGGACTCGTGTTTTCCGTAAGTAATCTTTTGAGCCTCTGCCGGGAACTGATCAAAGTAGTCGAACCATTCGTCATCGCGGTTCAGGACGATAAACTTCGGTTGTTTTGCAAACAGCTTTCCTTTGACGGCAGCATAGTTTTCCATCGTCCCGTGATAATCCAGGTGATCCTGCGTCAGATTCGTCATCACTGCGACTTCAACAGGTACGCTGTCTAGTTTATGCTGGTGCAATGCATGGCTAGGAAACTCCAGTACGGCAAAGTCGACCTTGGCATTTTTAGCTCGTTTAAAAAACCGTTGCATCTCTCCTGTACTTGCGACCGTGGCATTTAGTTCATTGCGCTGCGCCTCACCCGCCACCTCTATCGTGGCAGTCGAAAACATGGCCGTTTTAAAGCCAGCTTCTTTTAAAATTTCGTTAATGTAATTTACTGTCGTTGTCTTACCATTTGTACCAGTGACCCCAATAACGCGAAGTGAGCTGGCCGGATTTCCATAATAGGTGCTCACGGCTCGTACACGCCCACGTCGGTAGGCCTCTTCTACTGCCTGTACTCCGCCGCGCGGCAAATGCCGACGCACCACC
Source organism: Patescibacteria group bacterium (assembly GCA_030917245.1). Classification (GTDB taxonomy): domain Bacteria; phylum Patescibacteriota; class Saccharimonadia; order Saccharimonadales; family Saccharimonadaceae; genus UBA1020. The sequence goes on along the minus strand of JAUPVA010000023.1, from coordinate 1,824 downwards.
CTCGAGAGTGCTTGTTTCATGCCTCTATTTTACCACTAGTGCGGAGAGCGTTATACTGGGAATCAATGATTATTTTGGGAATCGAATCTAGCTGCGATGAAACTGCGGCTGCCGTCGTTGAAGATGGCAAGCGGCTGCTTTCAAATGTCGTAAATTCTCAGGTTGATATTCACGCACAGTACGGAGGCGTCGTACCAGAGGTGGCTGCCCGCTCGCATATCGAGGTTATCAACCCTGTTATTCGACAAGCCATGAGTGACGCCAATGTCACCTGGGATGACATTGATGCGATTGCCGTGGCTCATGCCCCGGGTCTCGTTGGGTCTTTACTGGTCGGCGTACTAGCCGCCCGCACTCTCGCGGAACTTCACCAAAAACCACTCTACCCAGTTCACCATGTCGAGGGTCATATTTATGCAAACTTCATTACCGAACAAGCCAAATCGCTCAGACCCACCCTTGCTCTCCCTTCAAAATCCCCTACTTTTCCTATGCTGGCGCTTGCGGTCAGCGGGCTACACTCTCAGCTCGTCCTATTTGAAGACCACGGTCGTTATACTCTGCTGGGTGAAACATTAGATGATGCCGTAGGAGAAGCGTTCGACAAAGTCGCCCGAATGCTCGGACTTCCCTATCCGGGAGGCCCTGCAATTGCGTCTGCTGCACTGAGCGGTAACCCCCATGCATTCAACTTCCCCAAGGCAAAATTAAAAAGTCCATATGATTTTTCGTTTTCTGGGCTTAAAACAGCCGTTCTACGGGCTATTCAGCGCGAAGTAGGCGTAGATCACACTTTTGCTTCTCATGAGCTTCCAGCGCGTTTAAATGACCGTCAGCGGGCAGATTTTGCCGCCAGCTTCCAGTTTATTGCCGTAAAAACGCTGGTAGATGCAACTGAGCAGGCGATTCAGGAATACCACCCTGCTTCAGTCGTAATAGCCGGTGGTGCCGCAGCCAACCAAGAATTACGGCGACAGCTATCAGAGCGCCTCCCCTTCCCTATTGACTATGCACCAACCGAACTGTGTACCGATAATGCCGCCATGATTGCCGCTCTCGGCTACTACCGCGCTCAGGTTTTACCCCCTACTCCAGTCGATCAGGTAACCGTGCAGCCAAGCTTATCAATGAATCAAACCCAGTGGTCAATCCCATCCAACTCCTAGCTGTCACATAGGTATTACCCTTTACGATTGACTCATCAGACTCCCCTGTTCGCATGCTATACTGAGAGTAAGAAAAGCCAGAGGTGGGAACGTGATACTAACTAATTTTCACGTGAAATACTCAATAATAACTTTTCACGTGAAAACTAATTATATGAATTTACCAAAGACCTACGAACCAAACAATTACGAGCCGAATATTTATGCTATGTGGGAAACCAGTGGCGCTTTTAAGCCGAGCGGGCAAGGCGAGCCGTACGCTATCGTTATGCCACCACCTAACGCTAATGGTAACTTACACATTGGCCATGCACTCATGGCTGATCTAGAAGATATTTTAGCGCGCTTCTACCGCATGAAGGGAAGGGATGTTGCCTACATTCCCGGCGCCGATCACGCAGGGTTTGAAACCTGGGTCGTGTACGAAAAAGAATTGTCAAAAAATGACAAAAGTCGCTTCGACTTTTCACGTGAACAGTTATACAGCCAAGTATGGAATTTTGTTGACGAAAAACGAGGCGATATGGAATTGCAGCTACGCGCTCTTGGCGTCAGCGCAAACTGGGAAGATTTAGTCTTTACCCTCGACGAAAAAGTCATTTCCACGGCCTATCAGACCTTCAAGCAACTGTGGGATGAAGGCTTGATTTACAGAGGT
>JAUPVA010000002.1 GCA_030917245.1 Patescibacteria group bacterium | reverse complement strand
TTCAAGATAGGTTGAGGGATTTGCGAAGTAAGGTGCGCAGTGGCGACCTGTCTCAAGGTGGCGGTCTTGGCAATGAAGTGAACTATCATATATTTGACTATGATCCAGAGGATGAGACTGCCGTGATTCGTGAAGTGAGTAATATTGCTAGCTCCCTCAATAATGTACGAGTTTTCAATATTCATGACATTATTATCGAGATACTCAAAGAAAAGAACTATCTTGAGAAGTCATTTGAACTTGAGCAGAAAAAAGGCAGTGAGTTTGTTAACAAAGCTATCATGCGAACTCTGAAGACAGATAGTAAAAGAGGTCTTATAGTTGAGAAAATTGCTAGCAGTGTCAAAAAAGGCGACATAATCTTCTTGACCGGTATCGGCCAGTCGCATCAGATTATCCGTGCCCACACCCTACTTGCCAACCTTCAGAGTGTTATCAACGATGCCGAAAATCCAGTCATTTTATTTTATCCCGGCAGTTACGACAGGCAGGCGCTAAGCCTGTTCAATACATTCCCGGCCGAAAATTATTACCGTGCATTTAAATTAGTAGAGAGATAAGGAAGAATATATGCTATTAAAAGATTTATATAAAAAAGATATTACTCGTGAGATTCAAGGAGTCATTAAGGTTGATGATGAGCATTCTATCGCACAGGAGCTCGACGAGTATATTGTCACTGACGAAATCGCTAAACATCTCGATACTTTCTTTGAGGCGTACAGTAAGGGTCTCGGCACTTCTCGTACCGAACAAATGGGCGTCTGGTTATCTGGCTTCTTTGGCTCTGGTAAATCCCATTTTCTAAAAATTGTTAGCCATCTGCTCGATAACCGCGAAGTAAATGGCAAGAAAGCCGTCGACTACTTTGATGAGAAGATTAATGACGCTATGTTGCTCGGTAATATAAAGCGAGCTGGTGATACGTCTTCAGATATTATTCTCTTTAATATCGACACCAAATCTTCGCTCGAAAACACGACTAGCAAAGATAAGATCTTGGCAGTTATTGAAAAGGTATTCAATGAAAAGCTTGGCTTTAGCCATATAAATTTCGTTGCAGACATAGAGCGCTTTCTCGAAGAAAGTGGCAAGTATGACGAGTTCAAGTCCAAATTTGATGACTGGTCATCAATTCGCTCAGACTTTGATTTTAATCAGTTCGAAATCGCTGAAAAATACGCTGAAGTTATAGGTGCTACCGCTGACGAAGCTAATAAGCTATTCGATAACCGTCGCGATAATTATCAGGTGTCACCAGAGTCATTTGCGCAGCGCGTCCAAGAATATATAGAAAAGCGTGGTAATGATCACCACGTGGTCTTTCTTATCGACGAAGTTGGTCAGTATATAGGCAACAACGGCCCCCTCCTTCTAAACCTTCAGTCTATCGTTGAAGAGCTCGGTGTCCGTACGAACGGTCGTGCTTGGGTGATTTGCTCTAGCCAAGAAGCAATTGATGATGTCGTCAAGGGTGTGAAAAAGGATGATTTCTCCAAGATTCTTGGTCGTTTTGACACCAAGATCAAGCTGTCCAGCACTGATATTGACGAAGTGATCCGTCAGCGACTTCTCGCAAAGACTGACGATGGTACGACATTACTTATGTCCACCTACAACACCCATCAAGCCGAGATTACTAATCTACTTACGTTTGGTGAAGGCGGTACATACAAGGCTACCTACCGGAGCGCACAAGATTTCGCGGCGACGTATCCGTACATTCCGTATCAGTTCAAGCTTCTGCAAGACACATATATGAGCATTCGTGAAAAAGGCTTTGCCGGGGCACATCTTAGCTCTGGTGCTCGTTCGCTGCTTGGTGCAATCCAAGAGACAGCCAAAGTCCATGCAGAAAGTGAAGTTGGCACCCTCGTACCATTCTCTGCCTTTTACGAGACGGTTGTAACTGCGATTGACAGCTCGATTATACGCATTTTTGATAAGGTAAAAGAAATGATTGCGGACGGGCAGCTAGAGCCCCAGGATGCTCAGATACTTAAGACCCTCTTCTTGCTCCGTAGTTCGCAGGAAACAATGCCGACTAATCTCGACAACCTCGCTGTACTTTCGGTCTCAAACTTATCTGACAACATACTTGATATCAAAAAGAGGCTAGCAGATAGTCTTAAGCGTCTGGAAGACCGAATTTTGATTCAAAAACTTGGTGATAATTACCGCTTCCTAACCGACGAAGAACAAGATATTAACAGAGAGATTAACAGTCAGACTTTTGACACAAACGATATTGCTGCAACTCTCGGCGAAGTGATACGCGGTACGATCGATTCTAAGTATAAATTCAGTAATGGTCATGTTTTCTCTGTTGATTTATTCATGGACGACAACAAGATTAATGGTGGTACCAATGAGCTAGGACTTAAATTTACCTCTGCAGATCTTCAGGCTGTCCAGTCAGAATCGATTCGACATAATACTATGGCTTTTGTAGTCACGCCACTTTCTATCGATTTGAGTAATGATATAGTCACTGCAGTCCAGGTTGAAAAATACATTCGCAACCAGGCAGGGATCAAAAATGATCCAGAACGCGAGAAGATTATCGCTGCTCGCCGCACTGAGATGGAGGGCTTAAAGGAAAAGATTGCTGCTGATTTTGCCGATGTGATTCGATCAGCGGCCGTCGTTATCAATGGCACGGAAGTGAAAATTCCGGCACGCGAGAGTGTAGCTGTTCGTAGAGACCTGATACTCGAAGAACTCGTCAAGTCAGTTTATACAAAGATTGAATACATTAAAGCACCCTGCAGTCGCAGTAATATCAAACGCCTATTAACTTTGCCGAAGATGGAGCTTGAAGTAGCAACTGCAAACACTAAGGCCGAAGATGCAATCAACGAATACATCATCGAACAAGATCGTAATCACGTACCGGTTACTCTCGAAAGTATTGTAAGCGACTTTAAAGCCGCACCATTTGGTTTCACCGACGAAGACGTCGCCTACATAGTTGCTCACCTGATGAAGACAGAGCTCGTTAACTTAATTTATGGCGGCGCCACACTAGCACCGACCGCAGACACTGCAGACATTTTGCTCAAGTCTGCTAATGACGGCAAGATCACAATTAGGGTACGCGAACGCATAGACAACAAACTAGTTGGCACGGTGCAGAGTCTTGCGCGTGATCTATTCAACACAACTGCCTTTGGTGACACTGAAGATGATATGGCAGATAGTCTACGGCGAGAAATTGACGCAAAGTTAGAAGCTACTACATCCTATCTGCAAAAATATAATTACCAGTCCTATCCAGGTAAACCAGTCGTTGAAAATGTTAACGCAGCTCTACGAGAACTTAAACAAATACGAGATACTAAGGATCTATTCGATGCTTTTAGCACTAAACAAGCGGACCTCATTGCAAAGTTCGACGCCTTTAAGCCTGTGGTGAGTTTCTTTGAGCACCAGGTAGCAATCTTTGACCGAGCTGCCAGGGCTATTAAAGACTACGATTTTGTCAGTTCATCTATCACGGTTAGTTCTCCCGAAGTGGCCGAGATGCGTGATATCTTAGCTCTCGACGCACCGTATGATGATATTCCAAAGCTTGCACCGCTGACCACAGCACTCGAGCAAGCTGTTAGTAAGGGCCACGCTGAGCTACAAAAGCGTGCCGACGAAGCCAGAAAGCTTGACGAAGAACGCCGAAAAGCTATCGCTGATCAGCAAGAGGCCAAGGAGCGAGGCGAAACACCTGCTGAAGCTCCAAAGATTGCCAAGCCGGTACGGTCCGGTGACTTAATCAACCGCACCTATTCTCTCAAGTCCGAAGCAGATGTTGATGCCATGCTCAGTGAACTTCGCCAACGTTTACTGCAAGAGTTAGCTGATAATGGTGAGGTTAAAGTAATCTAGCATGGACAAAAAACTTCTCAAAGAATTCGCCATGAACTCGCGCGAAACACTAACCTCGCTTGTAGGAGCAAAGTTAGCCGCTCATCACCTCACCGAAGATATTAATTGGACACAGAGTGGCGAACTCCACCAATCGATCATCGATGGTCGTAACATTGTTCTGACCGCAAGTGAAAAAAAGCGCTATGACGATCTGAGAAAAGCCGTTAAATCTGAAGGCATCAAAGCAGTAGTTGAAAAAGCTGCCTATACGTGGTTCAACCGCATCGTGGCGATTCGCTACATGGAGTTAAACGAGATGCTCCCACAGGGTAAACACAACGAATGGCTTGGTATCCGTTTACTATCAGACGCGAACAACCAACCGGATCCGGAAATTCTTAAGACCAGCAACCTTCGTCGCAGCGATCTCGATCTACCGCTCGATGTAGACGCTACTGTAGCTATGAACCGCGACGATGAGAAATTCCGCGAAGTATTATTTGCTACCACTAGAAAACTCGGCACAGTTATGCCCGATGTCTTCAATGGCGAAACGGCCAGCATCAACTTCCTGCTACCTGACAACTTGCTTGGCGCGGGTGGATTTGTTAGTGAGGTTCTCAAGCTCCCTACAGAATGCTTCGCTCGAGTAGAGGTTATCGGCTGGCTGTATCAGTATTACAACCAAGCCGAAAAAGACATTGCTATGAAAAAGAAATCGGCGGTAGAAAAAGACGAGATTCCCTACGTTACCCAGATATTTACGCCAGACTGGATCGTCAAATATATGGTTGAAAACTCCCTCGGCCGTTACTGGCTGGAACACGGCGGCGACCCGAAGCTTGCTGACAACTGGAAATATCTGATCAAAAATGGCGCCAGCACCACAACAACTGAGGGTAAAATGGCAAACATTGAAGATGTAACATTCATCGATCCTTGTGCCGGGAGTGGACATATTCTTGTCTACGCCTTTGAAGTGTTTCACCAGATCTATCGCTCGCTTGGTTATACGCCTGAAGCTATCCCTAAAAAGATTCTGACTAACAACCTCTTTGGTCTTGATATCGATGACCGTGCAAATCAGCTATCTATCCTATCTGCTATGTTGGTGGCTCGCACCTACGACAAAGACATCTGGAATAAACACGCCCAGTTGAACATCAGGTCGGTAGCTGAGAGTAATGGCACGAGCGGGCTTGTTGACGTCCTGCATGGTGAGTCGCGCGACATGGCCGATCACTTGATAGATACTTTCCGCGACGCTAAAGAATACGGCAGCGTACTGCGAGTCAAAGCACAAGACTATAGCAAACTTGAGACCGATATCTTAAAACTCTCACCTCTCGACTCGGGTCTCTATGCCGATAGAATGAAACACCTAATACACCAAGCAAATATCCTTAGCAGAAAATATACCATTGCCGTCACCAATCCGCCATATCTTGCAAATGGTAAGTTTGATAAAAATCTTAAGACATATATTAACAGTAACTACCCTGACAGTAAGAGTGACCTGTACTCGGTATTTATGGAGGTTTGTCTTAATTTCGTAGAAGACAAGGGTTATGTATCTATGATTAATATGCAGTCATGGATGTTCCTGACTGGGCAAGAAAAACTTCGCAACATGCTACAAGCGAACAGTTCAATTCTCAGTATGATTCACCTTGGCCCTGGTGCTTTCCCCGAGATGGTCGGAGACGTGCTCCAGACCACTATGTTTACGTTACAAAAAGGTGCAACTAGCCGAGCTGGTGACTATATTCGCGCAATCGAATCGAGAGATTCCTATCAAAAAGAACGGCTAAGTCTTGCCGCCATTGCTGACGAAAACCACGAACTTCGTTACTGCGCCAGCAACGCTGATTTTGATGTATTTCCAGGGAAGATTATTGCGTATTGGGCGAGTGAGGCCGTGAAGCGTGTATTTATGGTTGGCGAGCCTATTGCCAATGACGAGAGATTCCTGAGACAGGGAATGGCCACCGGAGATAATGATAGATTTACAAGAATGTGGTACGAAGTAGAAAAGTGTAAAGTAAACTACACAGCAGCATCGATCTCCGACGCCCTGGATTCTGGTTCCAAATGGTTTCCTTTTAACAAGGGAGGGGGGTTCCGCCGCTGGTATGGAAACAACGACCTCTTAATCGCGTTTGATA
>JAUPVA010000022.1 GCA_030917245.1 Patescibacteria group bacterium | reverse complement strand
GTCCGCCAAAAAGGCGCACGGATATTCAATTCTCCAGCTTCTTCCGGATAGCAATCGAAGTGCACGTTCCGGAGTAAGTTACTAATTGTCATGCCATCTAGGTCAAGACCGAGGCGGCTGTTAATAAAGTCAACGGGAATAACGAGCGACTCACTCATACTTCCCGTGTCTATACTCGATGGTTTGACGCGGTTATTGTCAAGAACATCGCTTGCTTGCTTGGCTCCAGATTGCTGACGCATTAAATCGATCAGTTTTGCGATAATACGATTATTCTGCAAAGGAGACTGGCCTTTATTAAACCGAGTAAGCGCATCAGTAAATATGCCATGACGCATGGCAGATTTTCGAACCGCGTACATGTCAAACGTCGCTACTTCGAGTACAATTCGAGTCGTCGATTCATCGACTTCACTTTCTCCACTCCCCATAATGCCGGCAAGTCCCACAGCTCTTTCTGCGTCAGCCATAACAATATCGTTCGTATCCAACGTGTATCGTTTTCCGTTTAGCAGCGTGATTTCTTCGCCCTGGTTCGCCATGCGGGCTCCGAGCTTTTGGCCGCTAATTTTATCGTAGTCATACGCATGCGTTGGCTGAGCAGTAAGCAGCATCACGTAGTTTGTAAGGTCGACGACGTTGTTGATAGGTTTTCCGCCCCATCGTACAAGCGTTGCCTGTAGCCAAATTGGACTAGGCGAGACAGTGACGTCGTTCATTGCCACCGCCATCAGTCGCTGAACATTATCCGAAGCATCGTTGAAGAGCTCAAGCTCAAGAGTGTCGACATAATTGAATATCGGTTCATTCAAGTACCACTCCGGTTCTTCAAATTCGTGACCTTGAATGCCCGCGATTTCGCGAGCAATACCCAATTGTCCGAACAGATCGGGCCGATGAGTGAACATCTTATTTTCAATATCAATCAGGGTATCGTCGAGTCCAAACATTTCGGCAAAGTTTGACCCTGCAGACAGTTTCTTCCCTTCAGGAACATCTTTTTCTGTCAAAATGACGATGCCATCGTGGTCGGAATTGAGAGCCAGCTCGTCGCCTGCCGCCAACATGCCGTGACTCACCACGCCGCGGAGCTCACGGGATCCGAGAACGAAGGGGTCGGAATCTTGAGCGGTGGAGGGAACCGTCATACCTGGTTTGAGCCACACCGCAAACGCTCCGGCTTTCACATTCGGTGCACCGCATACAACCTGTGTCAATTCCCCGCTTCCATCATCAACCATACAGACCGACAGCTTATCTGCATTTGGATGCTTTTCGCAGCTGTCAATTCGTACAATGGTAGCGCCTTCATACCGGGCTCCTAAATCAATCACTTCCTCAACACCACCAAGCTGCTGGTTGATACGTTGAACTAACTCATCTACCGTGCAGTCAATGTGTACATATTCTTTAATCGTGTTTAAACTTACTCTCATTAAAACTGCCTCAAAAAATCTAATTTAGCGCTTTCGAAATGCCGCACATCTTCTATGCCGTACTTCATCATCACAAGTCGATCTACTCCAACACCCCATGCAAATCCGGTGTAAACGGCCGGGTCAATCTCGGCAGCTTTCAGAACGTTAGGGTGTATCATTCCGCAACCGAGGAGCTCTATCCAGCCTTCATACGAGCAGACCTTACACCCTTCTTTACTGCAGAATGGGCAGCTAAGTGCAAACTCAAAACTTGGTTCCGTAAATGGGAAGTAAAAGGGATTAACTCGCACTTCTAATTCCTTTTGATAATATTCTTGCAACACGCTCTGAAGTGTGGCTACCAGCATTCCTGCATGTACGCCTTTGCCAACATAGACTCCTTCGAGCTGGTAAAATGTATGCTCATGTCGCGCATCTAAATCTTCGTTTCTGAATGTCCTGTCCGGAACGACAGCGGCGATTGGCTCACCGGCTAATAAGTTTGCCTTATATTTTCGCAGAACCCGGTTTTGCATGGTGCTGGTATGTGCCGGAGCGATTAAAGGATGGCCGTCTTTGTCGGTCTCTTGGGTCATAAAGGTGTCGTAGTCGTCACGTGCTGGATGGCCGGCTGGAAAGTTAAGGGTTTCGAACATGTGGTATTGATCATCAATCTCGCGAGATTCTTCTATAACAAACCCCATGCGACTAAAAATGTCCGACAAAACAGCAATTTCGTTCATTAGCGGATGAATGCTTCCCTGAGTAACTGGTAAAAATTCTGGTTGCCGAACGTTAATATCAAACGGAGCGGTTACATCAATCGGAGCCAACTCTTCCGAGCTCTCGGAGTCTGCTTCTACTAACCGCTTGAGTTCAACCGACAAAGCGTTAACTTCTTTACCAAAAGCCGATCTTTCATGAGGTTCGAGACTAGGAATGATACTAAAAAGCTCTTTTAGCTCACGAGCCTTTAAGATGTCCGCTTTCGTATCAAGTGATTTGTAGCGGTTGAGCAATTCGATGCGGGCAGCCGCGATTCGTTCAGAGGTGTTCATGTAACGTTAAGTATAGCGTCAGCTCGAGATGACGACAAGCCAGAGCGCAATACCAATTGCCGCTACGATAATCAATATCCATACCCACGCTAGCGTGGTTGTTTGTTTCGTTTTTTCTAAGTAGGCAGAGTCGGCAACTCCGTCTGGCCGGTCGGCATCATTTTCGAGTGATTTTTTCTTTGCTTTTTCAGCCAATTCAGCGGCTATCCGCTTTTGCAGTTCGGTACGGTCGTTTTGTTGATTCATAAATAAGGCCATTACTCATATTGTAGCAACCTTGCGCACTAAAGCGCTATGCTATACTGGACCCATATTTCTATATAAGGAGGGAAATATCCATGGCTACCAAGAAAACCGCCTCTTCGACCCGAAAGACGGTAAAAAAACCGGCTCCGTCCGTAAACAAGACCTCAACAAAGGTTACTACAGTAAAAGCAGTGCCTACGGCAGCAACCGCTCGTGCGCCGCGGTTCAAATTTAGCCGCGCACCACTACTAGCGTCATCAGTTGCTGAATTCATCGGCACGTTCCTGCTCGCAGGAGTTATTTTGGTTGCATCTGGACAACCGCTGTTTGTACTATTCGCGGTACTCGCGATTGTACTAACTATCGGCGGTGTTTCTGGAGCACACCTTAACCCTGTTCTGACGCTCGGCGCATTAGCGACTCGACGTATTACATTAATACGTGCGGTCTGCTACATCATCGCTCAAGTACTTGGTGCTCTTATGGCACTGGTCATCATGAACGCTTTTGTAAATGCAGCACCCGAAGTTAGCGAACAAGCACAAGCGTTCGGACAAACAGCACCAACACTGTTTAGCGCACCAGAAATTGAAGGTGGTAAAGAGTGGACTGTGCTAACAGCAGAACTGCTCGGTAGCGTAGTACTTGCATTCGGTGTCGCGACAGCTCTTCGCAACCGCAAGGGTAGCGTTGCCCACGCGTTCACATATGCTGGTACGGTCTATGTTGCAGCAATGATTGCAGGCACGGCCGCTAACTATGTAGGCGCAAGCGCAGTACTTAACCCTGCCGTAGCAGGATCACTGCAGGCAATCAAATTTGAGCTATGGCCTATTCTGGTCTATGTCGTCACTCCACTCGTTGGTGGTGTGCTCGGATTTGCCCTGAATGACCTACTCCGTTCAGAGAGTGAAGCAACCGTCTAGTCGGCACTAGCTTCAAAAAATACCGCTGGGATATCCGGCGGTATTTTTATATGTCATTATCAAGCTGCGGTTTATCAAGGAGAAGGGGTTCAATACCAGGGCTCACATCGGCAATCCGAACAATGTCCTTGTCGACTTTCGCTAGTTCTTTGTGTGCGGTATTAAAATGATTGACTGTCGTGCCAAGACTACTGCCAAGCTTTTGCATATAGGCTTCATGGCCTTTGAGGTGCTTGCCCAATTCACCAACCCGTTTTTGAATGTCCTTCGCTTGCTCTTCTATCTGTAAGCTTTTAAGACCCTGCATGACCGTCTG
>JAUPVA010000021.1 GCA_030917245.1 Patescibacteria group bacterium | reverse complement strand
GCGTGTTGGAATGGATTTCGTCCATTCCAACACGCGCCTTCCGCGCTCAATGACTCTTCACGCGATGATCACACTTCAGACCCGGCGCTTGGCGAGCACCGTCTTAGAGCGGACCTTGATGAGCGTTCCCCGCTTGACCTTGTAGTACGTCACCGCCTTGTACTTGGTGAGGTAGGTCTTACGGAGAGTCGGGCCACGGCGAGGGTCACGAATGACCTGGTATCGAGTCGGCTGAGTTGCCTTGCGACTACCAAGCACCACCTTGACCTTGCTGTAGACCGGACCACGCTTCAGCACGATGATCTTGGCCTGCGGCTTGACCGAGGTACCCGTACCCGGATCGTTCCCGTCATACCTGCAAGCAGGCACCGAAATCTGGAGTTTCGCGCCCATTCGGCGCGTCCCCACACCCGAGCCTGGAACCGTACTGCGGTCCTCGAGCCAGTAGGCGACCTCAAAGATCTCCACCTGGTCGTTGTCGGCCGGCAAACCAAGCTGGTATTCATCAACAACCAGTGGCAGGCCTACGGTAGCTCCATCGAGCACGCGCATCGCTTCTGCGGGCTCAGTGACACCTGTCTCAAGTGACAGATATCCAACATACCGACCGTCTACACCCACTTCATTTCTAAAGAAGGCAGTCACAGGCCGGAACGGCGATCCAGCAGTCCAGTCGCACTTACCGACAACCACCCAGTAGGCATTTGCAGGAGGCTGTGCAATAGATGCCGTGTTGAATGACAGTGTCCAAGAGTGCTTGTCAACATAACCACCCATGACACTGTCATAGGTGGCCGCGAAAACACTAACCTGTGAGGACCCACGGCTGGAGTTCGGCTGGTCCCACTTGTATGGAGACCATGACGCACTCCTGTAGATGACCTGATTGCCGCTGACATCGTAGTACAACGGCACCAGGAACTCGTCCAGGTCAGACCCCGAAGGGTCATAGCAGGTCGGTGCCGGCGGAGCCAACACCGGGTCACCCGACACCAGCGTTACCGTGCAAGACGGAGTCGGCGGGATGATCGGGTCGCCTGCAACTGCAGACGCCGGTGCCGTGATACTACCCAGCAGGGTCAGCACCATGGCAACGATGGTCGTGAGCGGAAGCACCACCCACGACTTGGTGTTTCGAGACATTACTGCCTCCCTTCCTTCCCGAGATTAAGCGGGAGTAGTGGTGTGGGTGATGCGATGATCAACGCTAAACTGTCAAAGAACATGGCCCTAACTTACGGGCATCAAGTGTCTTCATTTAAGTGTGGACACGAGCTCACGTCAGTTTAGCCTTGACCAACCACCATCCTGGTAATTGATGGCTAAATTATCTCATGAAGTCAGCCATATGTAAAAGTTAAGCGGTTTGAATTAAGACGTGATTTTTATGCCGTATGCAGCGGAGCTTGGCCGTAGCAACTGGTATACGCGCCTTCTTGCTCTTCGTACAGTAGGTCGTGGAGATAAGTCGTTACCTGGTCGGCATTTGATTGATCAAAGTTTTCAGGAAAACGTGGCGTATACCCGTTAATCAAAAACCCGCCGCGAGCTCGTGCGTCATCACGCGGTTCAATGACGGTCGTATAGTCAGCCTCGTAGTCGTCTGAGTCATATGATTCACGAAACAACAGCCCAACCGTGCGAGCTGTTCGACCATTGCCATCGTGAAACGGATGTAGCAGCACAACCCCCAGTGCGAGCACGTCGGCTTTGCGCTCAGGACTCGTAGCTTCGGGGCTTGATTTAATGTCGTCGATAAGTCGGGTAAACACTGTGTAGCGATCTTCAAGAGGAATGGTTTGCTTATCGCCTATCGTAATAGTGCGCTCATGGCTCATAAGCGAGTCGGCCGAACCCTGGACAGATTTATTGATATCTTCGAGCAGAATAGCAATGCCTTCGTTCGATAGTGCTTGTAACTGCCCCATCCGTTCGGCCGGTGTGCGCCCTGTTAAGCCATACGTTTCGCCCATGCGCTCATGAAACTCTGCCGCGTCCAATACCGGCGCCTCGTTGACGATTTCGTGTCCGTTCGAAGTGGTGGTTCGTTCTGTCATGTTTGTATTTATTGGTTATCATACAAATCATAGCAAAAAATAAGCATTTTGTCAATAGTCTACCCCTGTTATGGTATACTACGTAGTAATGAGTCTTGCTATCGGAATCGTTGGGCTACCAAACGTCGGGAAATCGACGTTATTTAATGCGCTCACCGACAGCGAAATCCTTGCTGCCAATTACCCCTTTGCAACGATTGAACCGAACACCGGTATTGTGCCGGTACCAGACGCTCGGCTAGAAAAACTGGCCGGTCTGTACGGCTCGAGCAAGCTACTTCCTGCTACGGTTACGTTTGTAGACATTGCGGGACTCGTCGCCGGGGCAAGCAAAGGCGAAGGACTTGGCAATAAGTTCCTGCATAATATTCGTACTTGTGACGCGATTGTTCACGTAGTGCGAGCTTTTGAAGATTCCAGCATTCTGCGTCACGACGAAGCTGCGGTTAATCCAAAAAACGACATTGACGTCATTAATACCGAACTGATTCTGGCCGATATTCAAACAATTGAAGCGCGAATTCCAAAAGTACAAAAAGAATCAAAGGCCAACCCTGCGGCACGTGAACAGCTAGGCTACCTTGAATCATTACTGCGTCACCTAAATGAAGGCACTCCTCTGTCGGCTCTACCGTCACTGGACGAAGAAGCGATTGCCGACCTGCACCTGCTTACCGCCAAGCCAGTCATTTATGCCTTTAACGTCGATGAATCGACCATTAGCGACGACGCTAAAAAAACCGAACTCGCCGCGCTTGTTGCCCCGGCCAACAGTGTGTTTATTTGTGCCAAATTAGAAGAAGAACTGCGCGGACTCGATGACACCGATGCCGCCGAGTTACTCGAAAGCTACGGCGTCAAAGAACGCGGCCTTACCCAACTGATCCACGCCGCATACAACACGCTTGGATTACAAAGTTACTTGACCGCTGGGCCTAAAGAAGTTCGCGCCTGGACGATTAAGCAAGGCTCTACCGCCCCGCAAGCCGCTGGCGTGATTCACACTGATTTCGAAAAGGGCTTTATTGCTGCCCAAATCGTTGATTACGACGACCTCATGACGGCTGGTTCAGAAACGGCCGCCAAAGCCGCTGGCAAAGTCCGCACCGAGGGCAAAGAGTACGTTATGAAACCTGGCGACGTGGTTGAATTCCGGTTCAACGTTACGAAATAATTCTATTTCAGTTGCGACAAAATGAAATGCCCCCGCCAGCGTTACAGCATAGCGGGGGTAAAACCGGATAATCCGATCACTTCATGGGACGCGCGATCCACACGGTGCGCATGCTCCAGTTGCCTGGACCAAGCCGTTCACCAGAGCAAATCGTCACCGTCAGCACAGAACTGCCTTCGGTGTCGAGCACCCGCCCCTGAGGGTAGTCTGCCACCTCCACCTGCAGCCGCTCTGTCACTTTGTAATCAAGCGACATGCGGGAGCCATGGACGGTGATGACATCGCCCACTTGCAGCTCGTCGAACAGCTGGTTGCCTAGTGCGACCTGCCCCGGAGGGTAGGTGTGTGCCACCAGATTGACGGCGCCGCGGGACGAACCCGGCTTGGCGCCTTCCATGTCCCAGGCATATACTGTCGGATTCGCGTCTTGAGGGTCTGGCAGTGAAAAGCCGTTCTCCCCCACCGAAATCCGTGGCAATGCCTGCACATCGCGGCTGCCAATCTGCGCAACGCTAGTCCATTCGGGAATGAACGGAGTGACGTCACGCTGAGGCGGCTTCGATGCCTTGGTCGGCTTGGGTGCCGACGGGCTTGGCGACACCGTCGAGCTTGAGAACCACTTCCGCGTCCTCGGGCTTGACGTCCTTGGAGCTGAAGGTGATGGTCTCGCAGTCATTGCTGACCGCCACAACCGCACCTTCCGGCTCAGCCGGCGGCAAAGGACATGCCTCTACCGTCACCGTGTCCTTGTCGACCTCCACTCCGTTGACGTACGTCGTGACGACGTGCGACCCCGGCGTGGCGTCGTAGGTACCCGGCTGCGTGATGACGCCGTCGAGCTTGACCACGACGGTCGCACCCTCCGGCTTGACGCCGGTCGGCGTGCCGACGGTGATCTTCTCGCAGGACGGGCTTGAGGAGTTGTTGGACCCCTCGGGCTCGTCCGGCGGCGCGCATGGACCGTGCGACAGGTTGAACTGTCCACCCCAGGCCGCGTAGATGCTCGTCGTTGCCGACGTCACCGTGCTGTCCAGGTTGGCAGTCGTCGCGTAGTGCGCCGTGCCTCCAGTGACCTTGTCGAGCGGGACAGACTGACTGTCACCGTTCGCCCAGTTCACCATGATGGAGGCCGGTGCGTTCGGGGCCGAATCCACCTGCGTGATCACGAAGTGCCACTCCGAAGAGTCGCACCCGTGATCGGTCAGAGCCTTGGCCTCGATGGGCTTCGACCCTCCCGTGGCGTTAGCGCTGCTGATCATCAGACCGGAGCCCGAGACCATCAACACAGTCGCCAGGAGTGCAAGCAATGCTTGCAACCGCTTGGTCATATTGTCTCCCTACTCAGTGGGTCTGCAGTGACATGGATAAATGATCAAAGTCGTATTGTGAAAGTACATATCATAGCCCGCTGCAGCGGGGCTACAAAAAGCACTCCCGCGCATACGTCCATGACCATCTACCCATGCGGGCAGAGCCATCCTTGATGAATGGTAAGCTGATTATATCATAGATATAGAGATATGTAAATGCTTACGCTGTCGTTTTTAAGAGGTAGAACCGCTCGCGGTTGCCCTTAGCGCCGGCAACGTCACTATCGGCTTTGTTTTGAATAACAAAATATTCTCGCGTCCAGGCTTCGAAGTCTTTTAGTATTTGCCGACGAACCGCGTCGTTTTTAATAATGCCCTTGTTTACCTGTCCCCTGCCCGCCTCGAACTGTGGCTTGAGCATGGCAACAATTTGGGTATGCGCATCTGAAATTTTAGCAATATGAGGCAGGATTTCGCGTAAGCTAATAAAACTCACGTCCATAACAACAATATCGGGCGATACAGGCGGCTGAAAGTCGCGAATATCGGTTTTTTCATGAAGTTCAATACGGGTGTCCTGTCGAAGACTGGGATGTAATTGGTCAGTACCAACATCGACCGCAAATACTTTTTTTGCTCCATGACGCAGCGCATAGTCAGTAAATCCACCAGTACTCGAACCGACGTCTAACACCGTAGCATTGTCAAAACGAACATTCAGCTTTTCGGCAACGCTGGCAAGCTTGAGCCCAGCGCGGCTGACATATCGCTCTTTGGTCGCTAATACGACACGATCAGACTCTCCCACAAAATGACCCGGCTTGGTAACCACTTGCCCATTAACACGAACTTCCCCAAGCCGAATAACACTCTCTGCTTGCGACCTGGTTGGCACCATGCCAAGCCTCGTTATATGGACATCAAGGCGTTGCTTCATGAACTACTTCTTGCGTTCGCGGTATTCGCCAGTCGCGGTGTCGACGCTGACAATGTCGCCAGTCTTAATAAAAGCCGGCACCCGGATTGATAGACCGGTTTCGAGTGTCGCATCTTTTTGCACCGCGTTAGTGGTGTCCCCTTTAACGACATCTTCGGCATACGTTACTTCGAGGTACAGGTTTTTAGGAAGTTCAACATTGATAACTCGGCCATCAAAGAACTGAAGCCCAAGCATGTCACCTTCTTTAAGGTAGTCCTTGGCTGAGTCAACCGTTTCAGCTGACAGTTCAAACTGCTCAAAGCTTTCGGGATCCATAAAGAAATAGTTCGCCCCATCGTTATACAGGTACTGAACAGTTTTCGTTGTCACTTCAGCACGTTCAATCTTGTCGGCCCCTTTAAAGGTCTTTGGAATCACGCTTCCGTCGAGCAAGTTTTTTAGTCGAACATTGACAATAGAGCCGCCACGACCCATTACCTTTTGTCCGTACTCAGTGACGCGGTATGGCTTACCATCAATTGCGACCACCGTGCCTTTTTTAAGATCGGTTGGTTGATACATGCTACTTCTCCTTGCCTTTGAATTTTTGTCGGACGTACGCGCCAGCGATTGCAGTAATCGCAAGGCCAGCCGCCGTCATCATGAGGACTTCAGTTTCTTCTCGTTCAATATTAGCCAAATAGTTCCGGCGTTCTTCGTCAGTCATGTCCGCAAACAGAGTTGCGTCATCGTGATGCTCTGGCACTGCCTGAGCTGACCGATTAGGGTCATCGCTCAGACGGTCACCAGAAAAGAACGCCGCCATACAAGGCTTATCCTTGAGTAACGAACGGAAGTAGTGCTAAGTGCCGAGCGCGCTTAATAGCTACTGCCAACTGGCGCTGTTGCTTCATGCTGAGGCCAGTTTTGCCGATTGGTTCGATTTGACCGTAGGCGTTAATGTAACGACCAAGGGTCTTTACGTCTTTGTAGTCAAAATACGTCGTAACGTCTTTTTTAAATCGCTTTGGTGCCATAATTTACTATTTCTCCTAGAATGGAATTTCACTTAAATCAATTGGTTTGTCGTCAATGTCGTCAATAACGACATCGTTCGACTTTTTCGAAGGTGCACTTGAACGTGGAGCGTTTCCGCCACCACCCTGCTGGCCATCACTTGGACCATCAAGGAACGTGATGTCAGTGGCAACAACTTCAATACGAGTTCGCTTTTTGCCGGTTTCTTTGTCATCCCAGCTATCTTGACGAAGGCGACCTTGCACAAGGCAACGTCGTCCCTTTGACAAGTACTGGTTGGCAAGTTCACCAAGCTTTTCCCAGGCCGTGATGTCGAAAAAGTCTGCCTGGTCATCCTGACTTTGGCGATCGACAGCAAGGCTAAAGCTCGCGATACTCTTACCGGTTGTCGTGGTACGCATCTCTGGATCTCGCGTCAGGCGCCCCATCAGGATCACTTGGTTGATGCTTTTAGCCACGGTACGATTCCTCCTCGTCTTCAGACTGGTTTTTCTTGGCTGCTTCAAGCTTGGCGCGCTCACGAGCGTCAACCTTAACGAGCAAGTATCGAATGACGTCTTCGCTGATGTTCAGCGCGTTCGAAATCTTTATTGGCGCTGGCGCTGGTAGCTCAACGTCCATCAGAACGTAGGTCGCAAAGTCTTGCTTTGCTACTTTGTACGCCAACTTCTTTTTGCCCCAGTTGTCTTCTTTGACAACCTTACCACCGTTTGTGGTAACGAGGTCGCGGACTACGGTAAGTGCTTTTTCCAGATCCGCTTCTTGGCGGTCTGGGTGAACCAAAACAGTCAGTTCATATTCCTGCATGTAGTTTCCTCCTTTGGAATCCATTTAGGATGCTTATATCCCAATCGGTATAAGCTAGGTTGATAATACTCAATATTATACCGTAGTATTGCGAAAAAAGCTATGGGTAGCAGCGGGTGTTACGAGACTGATGCCAGAATATATCGGCAAAGCGTTGCATCGCCTGAGTATACTTTTGAAACACTCGTTACATTCGGGCTCATTGTCGGGCAAGCCTGGTCTCCGCGCAATACCATCCAGGTTCCCATGGTGCCGTTTGTTGAATTGAATGACGCGTACCCACCAGCATAGCCTGTTGCGCCGCAGGGAGCTTGCTGCATGCTCATTTGCGGAAGCTTACCGCCCATATAAGGCTTCAGGGCATCATTTATGGTATTGCTGTTACTCGCTCCCATACCAAAGCACTCCGACGCGCCACTTTGACTGAGGCAGCGATTATTCGGTGCAGGATAATTTGAGCCTAAGCAACCACTTGTGTTTGGGTAGCTGCCGTTTTCAACGCCATATGTATAAAATGCTTTAATATACTCCTTCATTGCGGAGGTAGTTTGACTATTGCTTGCCCGGGTTCGAGCATTTTCAAACGCTACAATTGTGATAGCCGCTAACACGCCTATGACTACAATGACGATGAGTAATTCGACGATTGTGAATCCTTTTGACGTCCGGATCATTACTTCACCACTCGATAGTTACTACCGGTATATGGACCAAGCGTATTTACCGTACAATCACCCACCAGATTGTTCACTTGAGACCCTTTTTCGAGTTTATATACCAAAATAAACATCTGCCCATTCGCAGCGCCACAATAGTTAGAGGCGTTTGCGTAATAATCAAAATTGTAACCGCCAGCGTTCATGGCAGCTACGCCAGGAGTAGAGCGAGGCTCATTTGGTACTGAACCCATGTACGGTCGCAGCTGGTTCTCTAAATGCGCCCAGCTGGCATCTGCCGTAGTGGACCATGAAGCATTGATTGTCGTCGAGCCGCTGCTCGTTGGGTAGCGCCCGTTTTCACCGTAGTACAACTCTAGGCCCCGTATAAGAGCCGCCACCGCGGCTTTTCGGTCTGAATCTCGAGCGCCCGCTTGAACACTATTAAATGCCACCAACGTGATAGCTGCCAGAATACCTATGACGACAATGACAATCAGGAGTTCAACGATGGTAAAGCCACGGCGCATTCTAATCACCTCGAATGTACTCAGAAGATTGATAATTCGTCGGCTGGGTGCTTGCGGCCGGACAGTCCCCCTCTATTTTGTACTCCTGAGGACTCGACTCCAGCCTATATGCCAAAAGGTAGCCAGGTTTTGAGGTATTCGTAGCGCACCACCCGTTCGTGAGCCGAATGTAATCATAATTGAACCCGGACCAGATAGCAGGGCTCGTCGCAGTGCTCCCCAATGGATCCTGTGGTAGGGACGGTAAATACGTCGGGACTAGTTGGCTTTCAAGATTCGCCCAGCTGGCATCTGCCGAAGTTACCCACCCAGCGTTGATTTTCGTGGACCCAGAACTGGCGGGGTACGTACCGTTCTTTGCGTAATATAGTTCGAGTGCATCTTGAATTTTTGCCATGTCTTGCTTGCGATCCGTATCGCGCGCTCTTCCCTGCATGCCTTTATACGCGACTATCGTAATACCTGCCAAAGTCCCGATTACCACGATTACAATGACCAGCTCAACTATCGTAAAACCTTTTCGTTTTTGCCCACGCTTCATATTGGTTGTGATTATAGCAGATTATTCGTCGCTGCTTCCGGCAAGGTCGTCCATGCTACTGATGAGCACTTCACGTGGGCGAGAGCCATCTGCTGGACCAATGACGCCCTGCTCTTCCATCTCTTCAATAATACGAGCGGCGCGCGCATACCCAATTCGTAAGCGCCGTTGCAGCAGGCTGGTTGAGGCTTTGCGGCTATCAATCACCACGCGAAGAGCATCTTTGAACATATCGTCCCCGCCCTCTGAGCCCATATCCATTACCACGCCACCTTTGCCATTGATATGGACAGGCTGAGAAATAATTTCGTCGTTATACTGCGGAGCTGATTGCATACGTAGATGGTCAGTAATCTTCATGACTTCTTCGTCCATGACCCAGGCGCCTTGGATACGCTTTGGCTTAGGCAGTTCCGCGGTCTTTAATAGCATGTCACCCTGGCCAAGGAGTTTTTCGGCACCGATTGCATCGAGAATAGTTCGAGAGTCAACCTGACTTGCGACTGTAAACGCAATACGTGCCGGCACGTTAGCCTTAATGAGACCGGTAATCACGTTGACGCTCGGACGCTGGGTTGCCAAGACCAAGTGAATACCGACAGCACGGGCTTTTTGAGCCAAGCGGACAATTAAGGCTTCGACATCCTTCGCTGCCACCATCATCAAGTCGGCCAACTCATCAATAACAATGACGATGTACGGCATGGCACCGTCTTCAGTATTGCGAGGCACCTCGCCCTCTTCATCGGCAACGGGAATCTTACGACTCGACTTTGAATTAATCTTCTGGTTATAACTCTTAATGTCACGCAGCTTCTCTTCGGCCAGCAACTTATAGCGCCGCTCCATCTCGTTCACTGCCCACTTTAGCGCACTGACGGTTTTTTCTGGCTCAGTAATTACCGGGGTTAACAGGTGCGGAATATCTTCATATGGTGCCATTTCGACCTGCTTTGGGTCCACCAAAATCAATTTCATCTCGCTGGGGCTATTACGGTACAGCAAGCTCGTTAGAAGCGTATTAATCATGACTGACTTACCGGAGCCGGTCTGACCAGCAATCAGCATGTGCGGCATTTTGTTCAACTGGCCTACAACTGCTTCGCCGGAAATGTCTTTACCAATTGCAAATCCCAGAGGCTCATGACTTGTCACCCATTGTTTGCTCTCAAGAATACCTCGAAGTCGTACGTCAGCTGCCCGAATGTTTGGCACTTCAATACCAACTGCCCGCTGTCCGGGAATTGGGGCTTCAATACGCAAGCTTTGCGCGGCCAAGTTTAAGGCAATGTTCGTTTCGAGCGCTGCAATACGGGTCAGCTTTACCCCACTCGGTGGTTTTAAGGTGTACTGTGTGACCTTTGGACCAATGTTGGCACCTTCCATTTCGACGTCGATACTAAACTCACCCAGCGTTTCTTTAATAATCTGAGCATTGCCCTGTACATCACCGGCATCTGCTGGTTTTTGCTTCTTTTCGAGTAAATCAATACTCGGAGCCTTCCAGTTCGGGTCGCTCACACTCACCAAGGCACTTTTTGCTTCGGCCGCTTTATCTTGCTGTATGCTACCCCGGAAGCTTGAGCGCTGTTTGCTCTCACTCGCGTCGGCTAGTGGGACACCGGCATTTAATTTGAAATCGGCGTCTACTGCTGCGGTCTGTCCCTTAATGTCGAGAGCGGCGGCCTTTTTCATGATTTTCACGTTCTGCTTCTGCTCGTTTTCTTCGCTGCGGGTCTTCATGAGTTCCCAAAGTTTACCAATGAGAACGAATGGAGAAACCTTCAAGATGAACAATGTCGTCAGAAAGATAAGGAGTAGATACACAAAAATTGCGACGCCTGAATCGACGAGTGCTAATACACCATCGTTCAATGTCTTGCCTAAAAATCCGCCCGTCTGCTTGCCGCTAGCGCCTAGTAAGCCAAATAGTCCCGCAAACCACATAATGAGGGCAAACGCCGACACATGCAGCACTACGGGAACCCGATTGTTTTCAGATCGGAAAATTTCGATTGAAATATAAATAAAGAGCAACGGTAGTACGTATACGGCCCAGCCTATAGTCGCAAGCGTCGCGGTTTGTAGCCACTCTAACACTGGTCCGCCGACGCCAAACCACGCCACGATAAATAAGACGCTCAGTGCTGCTAAAGCAACTGCTCCGACCTGGCTCCAAAAGCCAACCGGTAGCGTATGCTGCGGCACTTGCTTGGTCTGTTTCCTGGAAGATCGTTTTTTTCTTTTGGCCATAATCTAGCGTTATTATACTTATGCTTTTCACCTCTGTCGAGTGGTGAATATGGCTTTATTGTAGCATAAAATGCAACAAAAATCAATGCTTATGCTAATTCATCTTCGACAATAGCGACTTCGGCGACGGCAACGGGACGACGGTAATAAATAATTAATCCTACCATCGCCGCGTAAAATGCCACCCAAGCAAGGTTCACTAGCATCATGAGGACGTTCTGTAGTGTCGTCACATACGTCAGCGTGACGCACTGTGTTGTCAGCCATAAGCACCAGGTCGAGAGGCTAAACTCATCAGAAGCTTTTGCAACAAGGAGCTGGCGTACCTGCGGCACTCCAGCTGACAGAGCAATGATAGCCCCGACGATGTAGATGATTTCAATTATATGCATATGTTTATTTTTATTGGATTTATAAATACATAATAACACAAAAGATTAATAAAAGCAATAGCATGATACCCCTATAATTAGTAATGATGCTGTTTCGAGCGCAGGTATTAATATGGTATAATTAGCAAAAGAGATTGCTTTTGTCATTCTTCCAACTGAAAGGTGGTGACACTCGTTGCCCCGAGAACATGTGCTCGGACGAGCACTTATGTACAGCGTAGTAGGAGTCATTCCATTCGCTGCCAATTTTTCGGCATTCAATCTATTGCTGTTTACAGGAGTGAGCGTCGACGACGCTACTGGAGTCGCGTTCGTCATTGGTGGTCAGGTGAGCTTTTGGAGCCACGACCGACTCACTTTTGGTGATCGGCATATGTCGTTGAGAGGGTGGCGGCGACGCTGGGTGCTATTTATGCCCGGTCAGTTGCTAGGATTCGTTCTGAATTCTCTCAGCGCAGGAGCGATGGTTCAGTTCACCGACTGGTCGACATACGTTGTGTATGGACTGGCGACTGTCTGTGGCGTGATTGGCACCTTCACGTGGAACAACCTCATCTCTCATAGGGCCCCGTTGCCCACCTGCCCCGTAGATCCTTCGGACGAGCATGCTCAGCAATGAGAAGCCCCGCGGTTGATCGCGGGGTTTTCTCATGCCTCGTTACAATTAAGCCGATAAATAGTTATCGATGAGCTGCACATCATCGGCATCTTTTGTACGCCCTGTTTCGAGCTTCGTCTCGCGCACTAATTCGGGTGTGGCCACCCAAATACCAGTGTGCTCATCTTGGATACTGCGACTTCCCAGCTCTGGCAGGTAGATTCTTCCCTTGCCAGTTCGGTTCCAGCGATGAATCGAAAAATCCCATCGATGCATATCAAAGCGCATTTGTGAATCTCGGCGAGACAGGACTGCTCGCTCTTTACCGTCTCGACTGACACCCACAACCATACGTAAGGCGGTAAATCCTAATGTTTGCTCGAGATACAGATTGTTTTCGAGGTTTGTAGCGGCATCAATATCTCCACCAGCGTTTTCGGAGCGTATTCCCCAAATGACCAGTGCCGAGCCATGATTGATGACTACCTCTTCAGGGTACGGTAGCCCTAAGGCGGCTACTTCATCTATTGGTCCACGGTCATGAAATTTCATAGCTAAAAGTATATTTTAGCACAAAATAACGTTTTTATCAAGTGCTACTAATAGCCGCGGGTATCAAAGTGTGGCTTCGGCTGAGTTGCCTCAGTGTCGGGCACCTGCTTTGGCGGAAGCTGCTTTGGTGCTGGTCGCTTAAATGGTCGTGCCTGCGGATTATCTACTGCGGCGGGAGCGCTCTGCGGTTGCTGGGCTTGCTGAGGTCGATTGCCAGCATTAACGGGTCGTCGGCCGCCTTGCTGCTGATTCTGTTGGCCTCCGCCTCCTCCACCAATCTCATTGATGACAGGGATAACGATGGGCGTACGACGCGTCTGGTCATACAGAATGTGCGTAATTTCGTCTTTGATTTCTTTTTTCATTTGGTCTAAGTCGACGCGCTTGCCACCAAAGCCTCGCGCAATCTTTTGCTTGAGGTATTGTCGAATCAGTCCCATTAATTCTTCAGAATCACGCAGATAAATAAAGCCACGAGAGATGATGTCAGGACTGGTCAGTAAGCGGCCGGTACCGCGCTGCAATGTTAGCAGCACCACGAACATACCTTCGTTCGCCATGTGAATGCGGTCTTTTAGAACAACTTCAGACACGACCGCGCCTGAGTCATCGTACATCGTACCGCCGACAGGAATACGTCCGTTCTTCTTAGCGGTGCCATCTGCAGACACTTCGATGACGTCACCAGAGTCACATACAAAGATGTTTTGGCGTGGAATAGCGCATTCTTTTTCAGCCAAACGGGCATTGTGTACGAGCATGTGGAATTCACCGTGTATAGGCATGTAATACGTCGGGTTTAGAGCCGAGATCAACCGTACGTGGTCGTCATAGTAGCCATGCCCTGAAAGGTGCAGTGGGCCGATGCCGGTCAGGTGAGTTTTGCCGTTTTGAACAACTTCACTGCCCTCACGCATCAAACCGTCAACTGTACGAACGACGTACTTCTCATTACCCGGAATTGGGTTTGAGCTGAAAACGACAACGTCGGAGTTTTTAATCTTAATGTGCTTGTGTGAACCAGAGGCCATGCGGTTAAGAACGGCGTTGAATTCACCCTGAGATCCGGTACAAACAATTGTGACCTGGCCATCTGGCAACTTGACGATGTCTTCCATTTTCATGACGACATCTTTAGGTACTCGAATCGCACCTGCGCGCAAGGCTACTTCCATGTTTTGGATCATGCTGTAACCAGCAAAAGCCACTTTACGGTTGTGTTTCTTGGCTTCATCTAAGATGACCTGCATACGGTGAATCTGACTTGAGAAACAGCTCAAAATCAATCGAGAGTTCTGGTACTTTTCCATAGCTTGTCCCATAGAGACCTGAATATCGTACTCGCCGTGCGTGTGCGTACCATCGGACTCACAGTTCGTCGACTCGTTCATGAACATCAGAATACCCTCTTTGGTCGCAATCTCTGTCAGACGTTCGAGGTCAAATTTCTTACCATCAACTGGATCTTCTTCGAAACGCCAGTCGCCGGAATCAACCAGAACACCAAGCGGTGTGCGAATAACGACTGCTGTTGCGTCAGGGATTGAGTGATTAACACGAACTAATTCAACGCTAAAGCTGTCGCCGAGCTGGACACGTTCGTGAAGCTCGGGGTTCAGTTCGTAATACTCAGGCTCGTAACCGCTGGTAGATTCTTCCATCGTTCGCTTCACCATGCCAAGCGTGAATTTACTACCGTAAACGGGCGCTGGAATGCGGTGAGCGACATGGCGATACGCCCCAATGTGGTCAAGGTGTCCGTGCGTAAATATTTGCCCACGAATTTTATGCTTATTCGCTTCGAGGTAGCTGATGTCAGGGGTAATGTAGTTAATACCTGGATAGTCGGCGCCGGGGAATAAGAACCCCATGTCGACAACGATAATGTCGTTTTCGTACTCAATAGCCATGCTGTTCTTGCCAATACCCATTTCACCTAATCCACCAATTGGGATGATTTTGAGCTTTGGACCGCCGGCTTGTTTTTGTCGCTTGTGGTCGGCGAGGCTAAATTGCTTGCCATCATAGCCGTTGTACACGCTCTTGTTTACTGGCACGTTAATAATGTGCTGACTGGCCCGTAGGTTTACATCTTCACTCGTACGTCGTTGCGCACGAAAGACTTCGCCTCGGCGAGTACTGGTGTTATTCAGTACTGTATTGTCAGATTTTCGTTTTGTTTGGTTAGGCCGCTTAGACAGGTCATCCGCCTGCGGCTTTGAGAGTCGTCGTTGACCCATAAATTGTTTTTCTCCTTACGTTATAGTGGAAAATTATTTGATTTCGTTTGAAATATATTAAAGACAAGGGTATCGGTCGCGTTCAGAATTCCCCTTCTTAGTGCATTTATTATAGCAGCATCACATTCCTAAAGCAAGTCGACAGACATCAATCATCGTAGACTACAGGATCTAGTAGTACCTTCGCCGTTTGGTTTGATTTGTATATCGATGGGGTCCAGTAAGCGTGTGGTGGCGTTGTGAATAAATGCGTCACAACCCCCCCTCCTTGCGATAGCGCCAGAAGAACTACTAGCGCAGCGAAGGTTGTCGGCAGTTTGTGCTTGCTGGACCAAGGCCAGACTACGTACAGCAACATACAAAAAAGTAGAGGCAGTATTGGTACGAGATAACGCGTGCGGATGGCCCCTGGAATCCCGTACTCAAGGTATACCCCGTACTCTTGCCAAATAAGAGCGGCAACGTAGCCAAGTACGGCAATCGATATAACAATAAACTCTGGTCGGACCAGTATTAATCGTATTCGAATCAGTAATACAATAGTACCGACTACTGCGCCCGACAGATACAGTGCAGCTACTATGTCGAGCCTCGTTTTTGCACCGTCTTCAATTAAATTGGCTGCCTTATCGGCCATATATGGTACCCAGTAACGGATTACGTACATCGGCAACGGCAGTGGCTTGAACTCTGGATCCTTATTGTAATACGTCGCTTGATAATTGGCGTAATCAACAAAGCTCATACAGCGCTCATGGCTCAGTACAGACTCGCACGAGGGTTCTGCCTGTTTGTAGATTAGTATATTTGAATTGGCCGCTCGACGACCAATGCTGTGCCCACAAGCAACCCCACGACGAACGTAACTTGCCAGACTCGGCGCAGGTTGCCAAAACTAGCAGCCAACCTTGAGCCATATTTCTTTCGGTGCCGATACACCTCGAAACCGATAACACTGAGAATCAGCGGCATCATCAGCGCCACCGACGACCACTTGATTACAACCATGAAAGCCCCGGTTATGAGCAATGCTAGTAATAAGTCGGCCCGCGGCTTCGGTTGAGTGACAATTCGCAGACTGCAGTACATGGCGACAGCAAATAGTAACAACGCTAGATTGTCATAATTATACATACCCGCTAGCAGGCCTGCGGCAGGGGTTAGCACAAAAACGCCGAGAGCAATATGTACCAGACCAGGTGAAAGTCCTTTAACTAGCAGCAGGGCCCGTCGGTATATCACTAAGGCGGCAATAAACAACACTATCATGCTTAATCGAAGCATAATCAGCTGAAGTCTGGTGTCATCGGTAATATTCTCTACTGCTCGCAATGGCCAACTATACAGGTAATAAAATAAGTAAGAACCTCCGCGAATTACCTGCCCTGCATCATCCCACTCCCGTGGCTGGTCGCTAACATATGGCGACAACTGTTCGGTGAAAATTTGAGTAGTTCGAAAATGTTTTGATTCATCATTTACCCATGGCGTAAAACTAACTGCATACCATATGCCCTGAAGTGCAGCTAACGTCAAGATAAAGATAAAAAACTGTTTACTAGAGACGAATACCCACGCGCGTCTACCCAACCTATTCAATCGATTCATAACTTCTACTAAGTGTACTCTAGTATTTATTTAGCGCAGACACTACTTGCATAGAATCATCTATCAGGGTTTGGCGCAGGCTGCCGTTATACAACGCGGCAGCTGGGTGATATAACGGAACAACCAACCATTCCCTACCCTTGCCGTCAGGATGTTGGATTGTCACGCGAACCGCCTGGCCATGCTGTTCACTTATGCGCGCTGACGGCAAAAAGAACTCCATACTATGTCGCCCGAGCGTCACAATAACCTTAGGCTGAATAATCTCGAGCTGCTCGGCAAGGTACGGCCAGAATGCTTGTTTTTCTTGAGGACTGGGATCGCGGTTATTCGGTGGCCGATATTTAACGATGTTCGTAATGTACACATCGGACCGCTCAAGACCTGCTGAAGCCAACATGTCATTCAAAAATTTTCCGCTCGCGCCCACAAATGGCAACCCCTGCTCATCCTCGTTTTTGCCCGGGGCCTCACCAATGAACACAATGTCTGCATCTGCGTTACCGTCACCCATCACGAGATTCATGGCTTGAGCAGCTAATTCTGGGCAGACGTGATTAGCCAGTATGGCAGCACTAACGTCTTCAAGCTTATTTTGTTTTGCTTTTGACATACTTTCGAGTGGACAAATTTGCCTTGTTGCCGCGAAGCTGTCGGACGATAAATCGTAAGGCAATTGGAGCAAACCAAATCAAGAATCGCTGAACCATAGGATTTTTAAGTGCTGATTGAACGCGACGACTCTTGGAAGATGCCATGTTACGCCTCCTTTGCTAAGGTTTCTTTGTTGCCGAGTACTTCGATAAGCTTGTTCAACTCACCATTAAAGACAGCTGCCTTGCCGTAGTCTTGAATCGCTTGGGTGGGATTAATTTTTGAATAATCATCGCCGAGTTTCGCAATTTTGTCTGATGTGGACTTATCGGCATTAATTTCTTTTCGGGCAAGTGAATCAAAAATCTTTTGTCGCTCAACAATTATTTTCTCAAAGCCACTGCCGTAATCTGCAAAAGCGGTAATTTTCGACGACTTCAACACCGACAAGTCTTGCAAGCAATCTTTGCTCGCCGATGTATGGGCGGCAGCGATTGTCGTCACATCTTGTACGTTTCTCGTCACCCCAAAGACATCGATACAGGTGTCAAACGAGGACATATACATCGGAAAGGCGTCAAGGTAGTCACGGATGTACTTGGAATAACGGGTTTCGCGGGCGAGAATACGTATCGAATGCTGCTGCAACTTCTTTATCTCGGACGACACGGCTGGCTTTTATTTCTTCGGCAAGTGCCATACGAGCATTGAGCGCATCGATCGTCTTTTGCTTTTCGGCTGCCGCGGCATCTACCAACGCTTGTTGGCTCTTCCCGGTCTTGTATTCACTTGAAACCTTTGCTGCGAACTCCCGCTGGAGTGTGGTACCGCTGTAGGTAGCAATCTTCTTGGCATCCGCCTTCGCTTCGGCAAAGTCTTGCTCTGAAGGCGGTGCCCAGAATAGGAGATAGCAAGCGACCAGAAGACCGACCAGCCCGGCAAGCACGGCGATGATACCGAATACAATTATCCATTTTTTACGATTAGATTGTTCCAATTCAAAGCTCCTGTTTGTGGTTGTTATTGCTCGGTGTCTTTAAGACTAAGTGACAATCGACCTCGCTCGTCGATACCTGTCAGCTTAACCTTCACTACTTGCCCTTCTTGCAGAATATCAGTGACGTTCTCGACACGCTTATCGCTTAGTTGGGAAATGTGAACCATACCATCGGTTCCAGGCAGAATGTTAATGAATGCTCCGAAATCTTTAATCGAAACGACCTTACCTTCGTAAATACGCCCAACTTCAGGTTCTTCGGTCAATCCACGAATCCAGTTTAGCGCTTTCTCGATTGATGCCGCATCGTGGCTCGCAACCGTTATAAGCCCGTCATCCTTGATGTCAATCTCGGCACCGGTTTCACTGGTAATCTTGTTGATGACTTCTCCACCCTTACCAATGACGGCACCAATTTTCTCTGGATTAATCTTAATCTTTTCGATTCGTGGTGCGTATGGGCTCATTGCTGTACGCGGTGCTGCCAATGTCGTGAGCATGTGCTCAAGAATATGCATACGGCCGCTTTTTGATTTAGTGATGGCTTGTTCGAGAATCTCTACTGGTAGACCGTGAACCTTCATGTCCATCTGAATAGCCGTAATTCCCTTTTCGGTACCGGTCACCTTGAAGTCCATGTCACCCGCGAAATCTTCAGCGTCGGCGATGTCGCTGAGAACGTACGGCGTATCGCCATCCATCATAAGACCCATGGCAATACCGCTAACTGGTCGCTTGATTGGAACACCAGCATCCATGAGTGCGAGTACGGAGCTACAGGTAGCCGCCATTGAGGTTGAACCGTTTTGGCTCATGATTTCGGTGACGGAACGAATTGCGTATGGAAAATCTTCTTCTGATGGCAAGACTGGTGCAACCGCGCGTTCTGCCAAAAAGCCGTGGCCGATTTCTCGACGGCCAGCACCGCCAAGTCGACGAACTTCTCCAACTGTGTACCCAGGAGCGTTGTAATGGTGCATATAACGTCGTTCGCCATCGGTCACTTCCATGGTGTCGACCATCTGAGCATAGCTAAGAGGCGCAAGTGTAATAATGTTCATTGCTTGGGTTAAGCCGCGGGTAAACAAGCTCGAGCCGTGTGCGCGCGGCAAAAAGCCGACTTCACTCGATAGCTGACGGATTTCGTCGAGACTACGACCATCTGGGCGGAGACCATCCTCGACGATACCGCGGCGGACATCACTATGAAGCGCCGACGTAAAGGCTTCGTCATACTCATCGCGCAGCGAATCGTAATCTTCAATGGTTTCAGCCATTTTTTCATGGAAGTCCCAGCGGAGGGTGTTCACTAATTCGTTCCGTTCTGGGTACGGCTTTCGTAAGCTGTCGCCTAGTTTGTCGTGCATCCACTCATTAACCGTAGTCTGGATAGATTCGTTCGGCAGAACCAGCTCGTACTCCTGAGCTGCTGGAGCAAGTTTTTCTGCCAGCTGCTTTTGTAGCTCGATGGCCGGTTGCATGGCAGCGTGCGCCCATGAAAGCGCCTCTGCAATAACTGACTCTTCAACTTCGTTGGCGGCAGCTTCGACCATAACGATACCGCTGTCTTTTCCGGCAACTACTAGGTCAAGATCACTTTGCTCGCGCTCTTCGGGACTAAGGAAGGCTTTAAACTCACCATTCACTCGGCCGACGCGAACACCCGCGACAGGTCCGTCAAATGGCGCACCTGTGAGCATAAGTGCACTACTGGCGGCAATCATTGCTACCATGTCGGGACGGAAAGTAGGGTCCATAGAAAGAACCGATGCGACCACCTGGACTTCAGCTCGATAGCCCTTGGGGAACAATGGCCGTATTGGTCGGTCAATAATTCGACCAATCAACACCGCTTCGTCACTCGGGCGACCTTCACGCTTAATAAACCGGCTGCCAGAAATCTTACCGGCTGCATACATTTTTTCTTCATAATCGACGCTGAGCGGGAAATAATCGAGCTGGATTGGTCGGGTACCAACTTGAGTCGTTCCAAGTACGACGGTATCGCCGTATTTAACCAATACGCTGGCTGTCGTCCGAAACCCGACACGGTTAACTTCTAGCGTCAGTGGACGGCCGCAATAGTCAATAGTGACAGAGGTAATTTCTTTACCACTGGGGTTGATAGTACTCATAAAGTGAGCCTCCTTCATTGTTAGCGGAGAGTAACAGGTACGAGTGCTTCAGCTCTATTGAAGCCGTCGTATCCATCACCGTCCGCTTGTTAATACTTCTATTATACCCTAGTCGCTCTCGTCCCGTCAGTATGATAGTTGACATGGAAGTGAATGATGCCGAAGTGGCATACTAGGGTTACCGCTGGCTAGCCGAAATATAGGAAGTGGCTTCAGGTGATATCTCGTGATCGAAAGCTAAAGTACGCAATAACCAACAGCAACACTGTCACAGTAGCGAGCACCGCAACGTCCAACATGTCAAATGTTCCCTTAACAATCTCAACGGCTGGAAAGTAATGGAGTAGTGAGAGTTTTTCGTAATCACTTAGCCAGTCCACAGCCTGCCCGAAGGTACTTAGAATGAAGCTTCCTATA
Source organism: Patescibacteria group bacterium (assembly GCA_030917245.1). Classification (GTDB taxonomy): domain Bacteria; phylum Patescibacteriota; class Saccharimonadia; order Saccharimonadales; family Saccharimonadaceae; genus UBA1020. Next base: position 8 of record JAUPVA010000021.1, on the reverse strand, counting down.
ATCACTAG
>JAUPVA010000020.1 GCA_030917245.1 Patescibacteria group bacterium | reverse complement strand
CTATGACACGCTACCGTCCGGCGAGACGGGGCAAGTTGTTGCGTTTGCACAGCAAAAACGGTTCGCGTTCAAAGAAAAAGTGACCATATATAACAATGAACAAAAAGATGCCGTCGCGTTTACATTCCGTGCCGAAAAAGTGTTTGACGTGCACGGGAGGTACTTGGTAGAAGATGCCGCGGGCCAGCTCGTCGGTATGTTTAGAAAAGAATTCAAAAAAAGCCTGCTGGTTAGTAGTTGGATTATGATGGACCCCGAGGGAAGGGACGTGCTGATGGTAAAAGAAAGTAACACTACTCTAGCCGTGCTACGTCGTTTTATTGGTTTCGTACCGTTTCTGGGGGATATACTGGAAATTCTTATCAAATTCTTCAAATACCACTTTATGTTTGTTGACATAACGAGCGGTCAGGTTGTCGGTGAGTATCGCAAGACCACGCTGTTTCGTGATCGCTACACAATTTCGCTGACAGATGATGCCTGGGCTCGACTCGACAAACGCGTGTTTGTTGCGATGGGCGTTGCCTTAGACGCATTACAATCGAGATAAGACTGCTACAATAAATATAATTGTGTAAATAAATTGTGGGGGAGCGGTATGGCCGAGCGACGACCGAGTGTGTGGATTCGAATTATAATTCCGTTAGTACTAGTAGCAACATGGCTGGGAGTTTCGGCTGTTGGAGGTCCCTATTTTGGACGAATCGAAGAGGTTTCAGAAGTTGATTTGACGGCATTCTTGCCAAAGAGCGCTGAAGCCACTCAGGTGAGTAAAAAGTTGGGTGAGTTTGTCTCGAACGATACGCTTGCAGCGGTAGTCGTTTACGAGGCGGAGTCTGGTGATAAACTGAGCAGCGCTCAATCAGCTGAAATCGAAAAGGTTCGTGAGACAATCGCATCCGCTAACGGCGTTGAGGGCGAGCTAAGTCCAACACTGGTTTCAGATGACGGGAAGGCTGCTTTTATCGTAGCCCAAGCCAGTACGGAAGTTGGTTTAAAAGAGGTAGTGGGCGAAATTCGAGCAACTATTTCTGAAGACACAATCGAAGGAGCAAAAGGTTTTGTCACTGGTCCTGCGGGATTCGCAGCAGACTTGAATGTAGCATTCGCAGGGATTGATGGAATACTTCTTCTCACGGCACTGTCTGTCGTTCTGGTGATTCTGATTGTCGTCTATCGCTCGGTGCTGCTGCCGATCATTGTGTTGATGACGAGTATATTTGCTCTCTCGGCAGGGATTTTATTGGTATTTACGTTAGCCAAAGCTGGTCTGGTTGAACTTAACGGTCAGGTGCAGGGAATACTATTCATCCTTGTGATCGGAGCGGCGACGGACTACTCACTGCTGTACGTTTCGCGATACAGAGAAGCGTTATACTCGAACGCGCTACGCTGGAATGCAACAAAAGAAGCCTTCAAAGGCGCCCTAGAACCGATTCTCGCAAGCGGCGGAACGGTTATCGTGGGGTTGCTCTGTCTTCTTTTGTCAGATCTTGCATCAAATAAAGCACTTGGACCCGTCGGCGCAATTGGCATTGCCATGGCGATGCTGAGCGCCTTAACCTTCCTTCCTGCCGTGCTGTTGCTAACTGGGCGAAAGGCCTTTTGGCCAGTAGTTCCACGGGCAACTCCTGAAGCGAGACGTATTCATGAAACAAAGAGTCAGCGGAGTGTATGGCATAAAGTCGGTGAAATAGTTCGTTTGCATCCTCGCCCTATATGGATTGTGACAGTGATAGCACTTGGCTGTGCCGCGTTGTTCGCTCCTCAGCTAAAGGCCGATGGCGTGCCTCAAGATCAGTTAATCGTTGGCTACAGCGAAGCTCGTGAAGGGCAAAAGGTTCTCGGCCGCCACTTCCCAGACGGCTCAGGCAGTCCAGCGCAAGTCATTGTAAAAGAAACTGAGATGAGTGCTGCGGTGGCTGCGGCAGATAAGGTCAAGGGGGTAGAAAGCGTATCGGTTGTCGCTACTGGCACGGACAGCAAAATGCTGCCTGTCGGGGAATATGCTCTCGAAATTCAGACTGCCATTCGACAGCAGATTGAAGCTCGAGCCTCTGGTTCTCCTGTACCGATCGAAACATTAGTTGCACAGGCGAACCCATTTAAAGATGCGAAGCCTGTCGTTCGAAATGGTGAAGTGCTACTCCAGCTAACCTTGACGGCCGACCCGAACAGCAATGAGGCGAAAGACATCATCCGTCAGGTACGCCAAGATGTTCAATCAAAGAGTCCGAGCGCGATTGTTGGTGGCGTAACGGCGGCTCAACTAGACACTACTACGGCGTCAATCAGGGACAGGGCGATCATTATTCCAGTAGTCCTTGTGGCGATAACCATAATACTAGCTATCTTGCTACGGGCGATTGTTGCGCCGATTCTGCTGCTTATGACGACGGTATTGTCGTTTGCCTCCAGTATTGGGGTGTCGGCTCTGTTGTTTAACCATATTTGGGGCTTTCCGGGAGCTGATCCGTCGGTACTGCTTTACGGCTTCGTATTCTTAGTTGCTCTGGGAATCGACTACAATATTTTCCTGATGACAAGAGTCCGCGAAGAGAGCTTAAAGGTAGGGACTAGTGCGGGAGTTATCAAAGGGTTAGTGGTGACAGGAGGAGTAATCACCAGTGCGGGGGTTGTTCTGGCGGCTACATTCGCAGCCCTAGCCGTTATTCCAATCTTATTCTTGCTGCAACTGGCCTTTATTGTTGCTTTCGGCGTACTGCTTGATACGTTAATCGTCAGGTCGCTCCTAGTACCTGCGCTCATAAAAGACATCGGTCCATCTGTATGGTGGCCATCGGGATTAAAAAAATAAATTACCATGCAATCATTTTTTCGCCGACAATTCAGTACGATCGAATGGGGTTTGGGAATCATGACGGTTGCCGTGTCACTCGCCGTCTGGATGCCAAATCTGTATAACCAGGATTTGAGTGTGTACGATGTGTTTCCGGTGCTGGGGCTAGTGGCATTTGGGTTGATGTGGTCGCATTATGCGGTAGGAGCGCTGCGGCGGGCGCTCGGCGTGTCGTCTCGAGAGCGCAAGGACATTTATATGGCTATATCAATGAGCATCGTACTCGTGTTGTTGCTGCTTCATCCAGGGCTTTTGATGGTTGGATTATTTATGGATGGATATGGTCTGCCGCCATTTAGCTACCTACGAGTCTATGAAGCGCAGATCGGATTCGTGCTGATGGGCACTATCGCACTGGTAATATTTTTAAGTTACGAACTCCGACGTAAGTATCGTACCCGAGTATGGTGGCGCTACGTCGAACATCTTCAGCTCGTAGGTATGCTACTGATTATGATTCATGCGCTCGGAGTAGGTGGTGACTTGCAGTCGCTATGGGCACAAATACTCTGGATACTATATGCAGTGACATTAGTACTTGCTGCGGGGTATTCGTTATTGTGGGATAATAAGCAAAAGGGGAATACATGAACAGGGAAAAATCATCAACATTATTCGTCATAGCGGCTATAGCTGTGATGGTGTTAGGAATAGCAGCAGCAGGATACGTAATTCTTAAAGACAAACCTGCAGCCACGCAGCCAAAAGAGGAAGCGGTAGTCAGTAGCCAGGTAGACTCACAAATCTCTAATAAGCAGCCGACTGCGCTGTTGCCGACCATCGTTTTTACCGATAAAGGTTTCACTCAGCCAACCTATACGTTTCCTGAGGGATTAGAGGTACGAGTACATAATCAGTCCAAGATGAACTTACAATTCTCATCAGATGATCATCCTACTCATACTGAACATACAGAAATGAATTTGAAAACACTAAAGCCTGATGAATCTGCGACGTTCAAGCCAGCAGGCAAAGGGACGTATATGTTCCACGATCACCTTAATGACCGCTACACCGGAACGCTAATTATCCAATAAAATCACGCGATTAATCTATCGCTGGTCGAGAGGAGAACTAGTAGGCTACTGACGGGATGTCTTGGTGAGATGTGGTTATTTTTGCAGTAGGTAGTTGTGCCGTATGACGATTCAAGACTGATACAATAAGAAGAACATAATCCGAATAATAAGGGACATAAAGTGGAAGAAACAAAGACAGAGACGACTGATATTTTTCTATGGGCAAATCAGACTGACGCCGTAAAGAACGAGCTCACTCTTGAACTATTTGTATT
>JAUPVA010000019.1 GCA_030917245.1 Patescibacteria group bacterium | reverse complement strand
CCAGGGCCAAATATAATACCCTGATCCTTACCCCAGTTGATAAAGTCCTGGACGATCAAAAAATACCCGTTATATCCCATTTTTTGCAGGACATCTAGCTCCATATCGAGACGCTCGGTGATTCTTGTTTCCAGTCGTGGCCGGATTTCTTGCGGTGAAAGTGCCGATACTTCATCTTTTGTCATCCCTAAATATCGGTGAGCGACACCCTGATACACTAACTGATCGAGATAGGTCTTCTCGGTTTCACCTTCAGGAACGGGGAATGTTGGTATGAGTATCCCCCCGAGTTCAATTGATATATTGCAACGATCAGCTATTCGCTTAGTATTAGCCACAGCTTCAGGGTTAGTTTTACCCCAGCGAGCAATGATTTCAGCAGGATCAGTAACATGCAACTCAAAGTCCTTGAGGCTCATCCTCTTCTCGTCAGACAAATATGCCCCCGTGCCAACACAGAGCAATATTTCATGAGCATCTTGGTCATCGTGGCTAATATAATGACCATCACTCGTGACCACGCACGGGATTGAAAGTTCTTCTGATAGTTTGGTTAAATACTGATTAATTTTGACCTGCACGTCCCATGGCTTTGGGGCGTCAGGATGGCCATGGTCCTGCAGCTCTAAGTAATAGCGATCGCCAAAAATCGACTTGTACCATGAGGCAACTTTTTTCGCTTCTGCATAATTATCAAGTCGAAGATTCTCGCCAACCTCCCCGCTTGCACAAGCACTGAGAGCTATAATTCCTTCGTTGTATTGCTCGAGTAACTCATGGTCAATTCGAGGTTTGTAGTACATGCCTTCGAGATTAGCCTTACTCGATAACATCATGAGATTACGATAGCCCGTATCGTTCATTGCCAGGAGAATCAGGTGGTAACGAGCTTTGTCTTTCGAGGGATCACGATCATGTCTCGACCGCGCCGCTACATACGCTTCGATTCCGATTATCGGCTTAACGCCTTCTTTCGTGGCCGCTTTATAGAATTCTATCGAACCACTCATGGTGCCGTGGTCAGTAATAGCACACGAATGCATACCAAGTTCTTTGACACGATGAACAAGCTCTTCGACCTTTGTTAAGCCGTCGAGAAGACTGTGGTGCGTATGATTATGCAAATGGACATAATCCGACGGCGATAACTCGTTCCCCATATGTAATAAGTATAGCGAACAAGCTGCAAACAGTGGCTAATAAATGTAGTTAAATTATGACTTGCTGTTTTCGAGCGTTTGCCCTAACGCATCAAAAAATTCACCCAAGGGTGGGATTATGCTGCCCAATAGACTGAGCAGCCATACTAAAAGCCCAATCACCACAGTACCACCAATGACGGTGCCTGCTCCGATCATAATGCCGCGAACGAAATTTATTTTATACACTTGTACCCGCGATCGGTTAAAGTCGTAGAAAAGGTCTTCGAGTATCGCCCGTCTGGCACCGCGTTCGTTATTCTCTTTCAAAGATTTTGCGGCGCGAGAAAAGAATTTAGGTAGTTTCATCAATTATTATTTCTTTTTTGAACTCGTAGCGCTGTCTACTGCCTGAATAACTCTTGATTTAATGTCGTCGATTGCTTCCTCGGCTTTAAAAATTAAATCATCACGCGTATCTGCAGTCTTCCCTCGAACGTCTTCGGCTTTGCGCTTCAGATCTTCCCGAGTCTCCTTGCCGCTCTTTGGAGCAGCTAAGACGCCAGCAACAACGCCGATAGCAGCTCCAACGACCGCACCCAAAGCTAGTTTGCTTGTTTTCATTATGTACTCCTACTTCTTTTTTCGTTTACCAAATTGCTTGAACAATACGTTAGCTAAAGCCGCGGGTGTAGCAACCTTGCTCACTCCAGATACAACCGATTCAATACCGCTAGCGGTACGCTCGGCGGTTGCGGTTACTCGCTTAATCTGCTGCGTTACCCGAACAAGTAGCACTGCTAGCACTATGCCAACGAGTAAAAATAATGCCAAAAATATTGATAATATAATTACGAGAATTTCCATTGCGGTCATATATACCTCTTTCAATTAGATGGTACCAGAATATTACTTCTGGTACCATGACATTCTAATTGGAGCGCCTAATTTACGCCGTGCGTCGGCCAGTAAACATCTTGACGATAAACAGCAATAACATCGCACCTATAAGCGCTACGACGAAGCTCCAGAGTGAAAATCCGGTCGTGCCGTCTATACCAAATACAGGAAGCAATAGGTTACCCAGAATTGCGCCCACGATACCGACGATGATGTTCATCAGGATGCCCATCGAACCATCGGTCTTCATTATCATCGAAGCTACCCATCCAGCGAGTCCACCAATGATAAGTGCTCCGAGAATTCCTCCCATTCCTACCATCTTTTTTTCCTCCTTATTACGTTTGTGTCACTAGTATATTCGCAGGAGGGTCATGGACATGTGAAGAAGATTACAGTTTTTTACGAAGATACGAACGGAGGTTTTCACCAAATTCAGGGTGCGCTAACCCAAAATCGATAGTAGTTTTTAAATACTCCAATGGATTGCCTGTGTCATAAAATTGCGCGTTAGAAATTTCTTTCGCATAGAAGTCATGTCCATCGTCAATCATATCTTGTACGAAAGGTTGGAACGTGAATTCCCCCTCTTTATGATTAGCGATGCCCCGTTCAATATATTCCAGAATTTTTCCTGGGAGCAAATAGCCTGATACGCTAGCGAGCGCCGACGGTGCATCTGCTTTACCTGGCTTTTCGACAATTTTGTCCATCTTAATCAAGCCGGTATCTATATCTGTTCCATCTGCAAATCCATAACTGGTATACTCGTGATCATCCTCGGCGCGCTTACAAGCAAAGACACCACCACCATATTTTTCGTATACTTCAATCATTTGTTTGGTGGCATTTGCTTCAGGTGAGAAAAAGTCGTCAGCCCACGTGTAGATGAATGGCTCGTCTCCGACCAGATGCGCTGCACTCAGCAGTGGGGTGGCATTCCCATATGGTCCTTTTTGCCGAACATATACGAAGTTTGCAAGATTTGCGATCGTTTCTACCAAATCAATATAGGGCCGCTTTTTTTCGCCGCCCGCTCGTAGATTTGTTAGCAATTCCTCGCTCGGCAAATCGAAGTGATCTTCTATCGCCCGCTTGTTTGAACTACCAACAATAATGATATCTTGAATTCCTGCGGCCACGAGCTCTTCTACGACATACTGAATAATCGGTTTATCAATCAGGGGCATCATTTCTTTCGGCATCGCTTTAGTCTGTGGCAGGAAGCGGGTGCCAAACCCAGCCGCTGGAATTATCGCCTTAGTGGGTCGTTTATTCATAAACCTAGCTTCTCCTTTATCATTTGCTGCGCCATACCTGGGTTTGCCTTACCTGACGAACGTTTCATGACTTGGCCAACCAGATAGCCAATTGCCTTCTCGTTCCCAGCTTGAATGTCTGCGATAGATTTTTGTGAGGCTTTATCGTTCAATACTTCTTCTACGATAGCCGTTACCGATGAGTGATCACTCACTTGAAGTAAATCTCTTTGCTCAGCGATACGGCGCGAGTTAGTTTCGCCAGCAACGAGCGCCAGAAACACCTCTTTGGCAGAAGTACTCGACAACTCTGCGGCCTCGGTCATACGAGCAAGTTCAATTAAATCTTCGATTGACGGCAATAGTTCCTTCGAGGCATCTACCGCATCTTCGTCTGGTGATTTGAATACACTTGAAAACCAATTGGCAACTCTTGACGCATGAGTAGGAGAGCTACTGTTTATATCGTAGACGATTTGAGCATGTGACTTATTAGCTAGCAGAGTTCCTACTACGGAGCTATCAAGTGCCAGATTTTCAAACGCTTTCCGATAATCAGCCGGTAAGAGCCCCACTGTTTCTTGTATTCGAGCGATTTCTTCACTCGTTAATATCACTGGCGGAATGTCAGCGTCCGGCATGTACCGATAATCTTGAGCGTCCTCTTTGCTCCTTTGACTAAACGTACGCTGCTTCGCGTCATCCCATCCTCGGGTCTCTTGCACTATCGGCTCACCTTTTTGAAGTAATTCGGTTTGTCTCTTAAACTCATACTCTGCTGCTTTTTCAACGCTTCTGAAAGAGTTGAGATTCTTTACTTCAGCTCGCTTTCCAAGAGTTTCGCTATCCGCAGGTGCAACAGAAATATTAACGTCGAAGCGCATATTGCCATGGTAAAGGTCGCCATGGGTAACGCCCGAGTACGTCATGAGCCGGTATAGCTCTGTTGCGAACGCGCGAGCCTCAGCCGCGGAGTGGATGTCTGGTTCGGATACAATTTCGATAAGCGGGGTACCGGCACGGTTAAGGTCTACCAATGTATGATCACTGTAATGAGTTTGCTTACCGGCATCAGATTCAAGGTGAGCATGGTGTATGCGCACCCGCTTTACTGTGCCGTCAAGCTGGGGAACATCGACATAGCCTGACTTAATTGTCGGGTGGTACATTTGAGTAATCTGATATCCCATAGGTAGATCAGGGTAAAAATAATGTTTCCGATCAAACCTGCTTACTTCAGCTACGCCTGCATTCAGCGCTTTAGCTGCTTTGACTGCAAGTGTGATTGCTTCTTTATTTAAAAGCGGCAACATGCCTGGCAGCCCGTAATCAATAGGATGCACGACACTATTCGGAGATTTGTCGCGCGCATCGTTATTAGCGGGTGAAAATAGTTTCGACTTTGTCGCAAGCTGTACGTGACATTCTATTCCAATGGTCATCTTCCATGTATTCATTAAATTGCTCCTAAATCTTTCAGGGCGCGCTTATACGCGGCAAGCGCTCGACGGGCATTGTCGTAGCCTACCCTCACATCAGGCTCATGGGCAATACGATTGCGAATTTTATGCGCAGACCACACCGTATTTGCATTAGACCATATTCCGGCCGCGTTTTTCATTCGTTCCCCCATGGTATCTCCTTTTACTCCTCGTTGACGCAGGGCTTGATCGAGTAATTTGTCTGCATTAAGAACAGCAAGATGAGAGGTTGCTTCCTCGCCTTTTACCAACTGACGCTCTATTGTCATCCAGCTGGTCCTATAACGATCAACATCGAGCTGTTTGCCTGCACCTCTTCCATGCGCGATCAGGAACAAAATACCCCCACCTACAAGCACTATAACGACAAGAAATACTAGCATCAGCCCATCTGTCATTGTGAAGCCTCCACTGATTGAGCCAGAGCGAACAACGTAGCTTCGTTGCGTTTCTGCGCAATCAGCTGAACTCCAACCGGTAAGCCATTAGAAGTTCCGGCAGGTACGCTTACTGCCGGCAGTCCAGCCAGGCTGACCCCAACTGTCATAACGTCCGACAAGTACATTTTTATTGGATCGTCAGTATTTTCTCCAATTTTGAACGCGGTCGTTGGTGTGACCGGAGACACAAGCACGTCGTACGAGTGGAACAGATCATCGAATTCGTTAATAAGTAAGGTTCGCACTTGCTGTGCTTTTTGATAATAAGCATCATAATAGCCGCTAGACAGCACGTAGTTTCCGATGAGAATTCGTCGCTTAGATTCTGTAACAAAACCTTCGTCGCGTGAACGACCATACAATTCGTCCAGAGTGCTCACGTTACTTGCTCGTTTGCCGTAGCGTATGCCATCATACCGCGCCAGGTTACTCGCTACTTCTGCTGGTACCACAATGTAGTACACCGCAAGGCTATACTTCGCTAAAGGCAAAGAAACAGACTCAACGGAATGACCATTTTGACGTAGCTTTTCAATATACGAGTTAACCTGAGTAAGTACGCCGGCATCAGTAGCGTCGGTCATAAAATCTTCAATAATGCCGATCTTTAATGGAGCCTGCGAAGCAGAACCCAGCTTGTAGTAATCAGGAAGAGTCGTCGCGTCTTTATCGTCGTGCCCCGCCATAATCGATGTGATTAACTCTGCGTCTGATGCAGTTGATGCAAAACAGCCCATAACATCAGTACTACTTGCCATTGCGACAACACCGAACCTACTCGCCATTCCATAGGTTGGTTTTACGCCATACACTCCGTTAAAGCTGGCGGGCTGACGTATGGAGCCACCCGTGTCGGTACCAAGTGCAAAAGGCACGATACCGAGCGCCACGCTAACAGCCGAACCTCCACTACTTCCGCCCGCTACTCGCGTGCTGTCAATGGCGTTTTTAGTCACGCCATAGGCTGAGTTTTCGGTGCTGCTTCCATGTGCAAACGAGTCGAGGTTTGTCTTACCAATACATATCGCTCCCTCTGCCTCCAAACGCTCAACCACAGTCGCCTGCAGGGGTGATTCAAAATTTTCAAGAATCTTACTGGCGGCTGTTGTTGGCCCATCGAAAACAAGGTAATTATCTTTGACTGCGAACGGTACGCCGGCAAGTTTACCGCCTTGCTGTCCGCTATCTATGAGGTCAGCCCGCTCCAAGGCTCGTTTTTTAGTTAAATGTAAGAAGATATTATGATCGCTATTTTTTTCGGCTGCCTCTAGGGCTTCTTCGACATTTTGTCGAGCGCTTCGGCCTAAATAATAAGAAATACTTGGCATCACATCACTTTCGGTACTTTAACTTGGTTGTCCTTTGATTCTGCAGCAAGGTTAATTAGCTGCTCGCGGGTGACGCCACTGTCTTCTACTGCAATGTCCTCACGTAGAACGTTCGTAAGTCCAGTGACCTGATACGATGGCTCTACTCCCTCAGTATCGAGTTCGTCTAGTTGCGCTACGTAACCTAAAATAGCTTGCAGGTCTGCCTGGAGTGCAGGTATCTCAGCCTCTTCAAGCTGCAGGCTGCTCAAAACGGCGAGCTTCGCTACGTCATCACGGGAAATTTGT
>JAUPVA010000018.1 GCA_030917245.1 Patescibacteria group bacterium | reverse complement strand
GTTACAAGCCACGTCATTGCCATGATTGATGGGATTGTAACGTTTGGCGGGACGGAATATCAAACATTTAAGCTTGGACTCTGCCCGAGCCTTGACGCAATTCCGCGGCGAATCATACTTGAACCGAAAGGCGAGTATATTGCAAAAAACTACACACAGCCAACCGTCCTAGTAGACGATAAATTGCTTGAGGGCACGTTGCAATTGCCGGCGCGCTTTATTCGAATCGATCGAAGCCTAGCATCAGAAAATAATTCAATAGGAGTTATCACCAGCTTGAGCGATCTACCTCGCGCCATTGTCGCAACTGATTGAAAATGGGTCACGCTTATGCTACCGTTAATTCATGAAAACGAAGACAAAACGCACCCTTTTACCTACGAAGAAAGTGCTGAGCAGTGAACCAAGTGCATTGCTGCAGACAGAACGTGATTTAAAAGACGCGATACTAACGGTATCTGTTTTCGTTAACTTATTCGGACTGTGTCTATGGGTGGCTCTTCAGACGACGGCACGATATGATGCCGCGCTCGTTGACTTTTTCATAGCTCGCTAATCTAAAAAATTAGCTTTTAGTTATCCACAAAACTGGGGATAACATTCGAACTTTAAAAAATCTTCAAAAAAGTACTTGCCAGTGGGTAGGTGTGGGTATTATGATAAGTCCAGTGGAACAAAGTGGGTAACCCCACCGAAAAACAAAAACAACCACTGCACCAAAAAATAATCAACGCTAACGCTGGCAAAACGAGCAGCGAGAAGATGGCACCCTTTAAATCGCGATGGATTATTTCGAACGAAAGCTTGACGACAAGCGTCGGTTAACAATACCGACGGAGCTTCGAAACGAATTTTCTAGCGGGGTAGTCATAACTCGAGGATTCGGAAACTACCTTCATCTCTATTCCATCAACGTATGGAACGAACAGATGGAGCCAGCATTAACCGGACAGATACTCGATGAACGTATCGCCGACTTGAACGTAAAGTTCCGCAGTGGGAAAACCCACGCAGAACTTGACGATAAACAAGGACGAGTGACCATTGAGCAGCATCTTCTGGACTGGGCAAAGATATCGAAAGATATCACGGCAGTTCGAGCTGGTGCCTACTGGCGGCTAACAGCAACCGATTAATTCAATCGGCGCTTGTGATCTTTAACATCTACAAACAGAACAGAAAATACCTCGAGATTACCAATCTGGTGGGCTAGGGAGTGGAATGGGCAACACAGTAAACAAGCCTTGAACCTTCCTCAAAAAACACACCTCCCAAAACTCCACCTCACACATAAGTCTCTCAACCTATTACCGGTCCGGATATGTATCACACGTTGATGCTTCCAACTACAACCGTAATAGGACTACTTATACATAAAAACAAACACACCTGCGAAAACAAACATTCCTAGGCTGCCAGTTTGGTGATCTTGAACCTTTCAGACTTATCGCACGATGATACGTACGGTACAATGAAGGGAATGAGTATTAAAGCACATCCACCACAACATGCTTTACATGTTCCCGTCTTACTTGAAAAGACAGTTGAGTTACTTCATCCCCAGTTAGGAGATTCGTATTTGGATCTAACAGCGGGGTATGGAGGACACGCAACGGCTATTCTAAGCGAGACGCAAAATCCTAAAGAGGCAGTATTAGTCGATCGCGACGAAAACGCAATTGCTGAACTACAGAATCTGAAGGAAAAAGGAGCAGTTCTGCTTCATACCGATTTCGTATCGGCTGCTCAGCAGCTAATCGATGAGGGGAGGCAGTTCAATATAGTACTTGTGGATCTCGGGGTGTCGTCACCTCAGCTCGATAGAGCTGATCGGGGATTTTCATTCTCTCACGATGGACCACTCGACATGCGTATGGATCCGAGCAGTCAAATCACTGCCAGTCATATCGCCAATCGATCCAACGAGGAGAAGCTATACCGGATAATAACCGAGTATGGTGAAGAAAAGCCTAGTTTTGCCCGACGAATCGTCAAGGCAATGTTGCGTGAACGGCCGTTTACCACGACCAAGCAACTAGCTGATGTTATTCTGGCAGAGCACCGCGGTAAGTGGCAAAGAACCCACCCCGCAACACGTACCTTTCAAGCCCTGCGGATCGCAACTAACGACGAACTAGCTCAAGTCGAAAACATGTTGCCGCTCTTGCCCAAGTTATTACTTACAGGCGGAAGAGTCGGTGTCATTAGTTTTCATAGCCTAGAAGATCGATTAGTGAAACTATATTTTAAAGAGCAGGCAGAGGCTGGACTTGAGTCCGAGCTATCGCTGCCGATAAAAAAACCGCTTGACGGGGCAACTTACGACGTTCACAACCCGCGATCACGAAGTGCTAAACTTCGAATCGCAGTGAAAAAATAAAACAAAAAAGGGAAGGGGCAAATAAATGCCTGTTCACATCAACGTACAAAGCCAATCGGTAGAACAAAAAGTTACCGTACGCTTTAACTAAAACACTCTCTGGGTAACCGGTAATTATCGGTTACCCAGAACCCATAAAAACAAAAAAACCACCACAAAAAAATGTCACATTCCACCACCTATAACAGAGGGCAATATGCCCAACGCCGTTCGAGTCTGAGTCGAAACCAAAACTCAGTTCGATTTACTTCTGCCATCAAGCTCGGCCCAGTAACGCATACAGTGCTTGTAGCGCTTATGATAACTGTGCTTGGCTTGATATACTTAACTCAGGCTACAAAAGCGACCAGCTACGACTACGAAGCTCAGAAAATTGACAGCCAAATTGCTGAGTTGAGCGAACAGAAGACCGATCTCGAAGTTGAGAACGCCCGTCTTACAGCGTTGTCGACTGTGCGAGAGAGCAGCGTAGCGAAAGCAATGACGAAGTCTGAAGCTCCAGCTTACGTCAGCAACTAATCTAGCCCCAGACAATTTGTCATGCCAAACGAAGTAATAATTCATCGCCGAATACGTTTTTTGGCCATCATGTGTTTTATCGTGATGGCTGTGTTCGTGGTTAGACTTTTTTATCTTCAGGTTATTGAACATGGCAAATACGTTTCATTAGCGCGAGCCGAGCAGGAGAAGCGGTTAGTTATCCCAGCTAAAAGAGGTGAGATTTACCTGATGGATGACGGAAAACCGTACCGTATTGTGATGAACCAAACGGTCTACACCATGTTCGTAGATCCGAGCATCGTGAACAAACCGACCGAAGTGCTGGCCGCGATTAGAGAGGTTGTCGGCGGAAACACGGTTGAAGGCTATGCTGAACGTATTACTCAAAAAAAGACGAGATATCAGGTTGTAGCTCGCAAAGTTAGTCATACCCAAGCAGAGCTGATTCGTAAACGTGCTCTGAACGGGGTTGGGTTTCATGCCGAAACCGCTCGAATCTATCCAGAGAAAAGTCTTGCTGCTCAAATTTTAGGGTTTGTTAATTTCGACGGGGTAGGGCAGTACGGAGTAGAGGGCAAATTCGATAAAGAGTTGCAAGGTACCGACGGTTTATTGCAATCGGTTACTGACGTGGCGAACGTGCCGCTCACGATTGGCGACAAAAACATAGACATCGCACCAAAGAATGGCCAGTCGATTGTACTGACCATCGATCGTTCAGTTCAGTCATACGTTGAACAGGCGCTGGCAGATGGGTTGAAGCGTACGGGTGCAGACAGCGGAAGCGCCATCGTTATGGATCCAAATACGGGGAAGGTTCTCGCTATGGCTAATCTGCCAACGTACGACCCCGGGCAACTTGCAGGAATAACGAATTTCACACAAGTTAATAACGGTGTTATTACTACTCCTTATGAACCCGGTTCGGTTATGAAAACTTTTACAATGGCTACGGGCATCGATACAGGAGCGGTTAAGCCGGATTCAACGTACGTAAATACTGACTATATTCAGGTTGGTGACCGTACAATAACAAACGCGAGCAAGGGTCAGACCGGTACAATTACTTTGCAGCACGCCTTAAACTGGTCGTTGAATACCGGCATGGTGACGGTGGCCCAACGACTTGGCGATGGCAAGAATATCAATTTGGATGCGCGCAATACGATGTATGACTACTTATTTAATAAGTTTCGACTGGGTCAACCGACCGGTATTGAGCTCATGGGAGAACGGGCAGGTATAATTCCTGCTCCCACCATTCCTGGAGCTGCCAACCAGTACGCCACGATTTCGTTCGGTCAGGGCATGGACTTAACGATGGTACAGGTTGCTGCTGGATTTTCGGCCCTGATTAACGGTGGTACATACCATACGCCGACAGTTATCGAGGGGGCATTAATGCCAGATAAGACATTGCGGCGGAATTCGAACCAGAAAACGTACAACGGCGTTATAAAAGCATCAACTTCAGAGCAGATGAGGGAGATGATATTGAAGTCCCGAGGTGCATTCGCATCTTCGAAAGACAGGCAAGGGTATAATGTTGGAGGCAAAACCGGTACTTCCCAAACCTTTGAGAATGGACAAATTGTTGAAGGTCAGACCATTGGAACCTACCTCGGTTTCGGTGGTGATACAACGCCGAAGTATGTCATAATGGTCCAAGTATCCGGTAAAAACAAAAACCTCGGCGGAAGCGACGACACTAATCCAATCTTCACCGACATTTCAAACTGGATGATCGATTATAAAAAATTGCAACCGAAGGCATAAAACATGAATCAACAGACTACGTATCAGGTACTTGTGGGAGACGTCACCCAGATGTTTTTGCTGAGCGTCGGAGCATTTTTACTAGCAATGATGCTGACGCCAATCTATACCTTTATGGCATATCGTTATCGCTTTTGGAAAAAGCAACGAACAACTAGTACGAACGGTGAGGCACTTGAGGTATTTACAAAACTTCACGCCGTGAAATTTAAGCGTAATATCCCCACAATGGCAGGAATCATTGGAGTAGTGGCAATAGCCGCTATTACGTTCTTATTTAACTTTGATGAACGGACCTATTTGCCCTTAGCGGCGCTGATTGCAGGTGCTGTTGTCGGACTGATTGACGATGTTATTAACCTTCGCTCGAATGGTCGTGGCGTAGCTGGTCTCCGCTCAAGCCTTAAATTTACCATGATCGTTGCCATCGGGTCTGTGCTAGGATGGTACTTCTTTACCAAGATTGGTATAGATACCGTGCAGGTTCCATTCCTCGGCGCGTTTACGGTCGGCTGGTTGATTGTGCCTATTTTTGCCTTTGTCGTCACAGCTACTGCAAATGCCGTTAACATCTCTGATGGGCTAGACGGACTCGCCGGAGGTTTATTGGCTCTCAGCTTTGCGGCGTTTGGTGTTATTGCTCTCTTTCAAAATCAGCTGATTTTGGCCGGGTTCTGTTTTACAGTGATTGGCGCATTGCTTAGTTATCTATGGTTCAATATTTACCCAGCGCGGTTCTTTATGGGTGATATCGGTAGCTTCGCTTTCGGAGTTACTCTCGGCGTTATCGCAATGCTCACCAATTCGCTCTTTTTACTGCCAGTCATCGGCATACTATTCGTTATC
>JAUPVA010000004.1 GCA_030917245.1 Patescibacteria group bacterium | reverse complement strand
GCAAGGACGCCATTGATTATTAGTGCGCCAGCAGCCGAGAATCCAGACAGTTATTATCAGTTTGCCAAGGTAGCGGCAAAATTGACCGAAAAAGATTATATTCTTGATGAAAAACGCCGGAGCGTGTCGTTAAGTGATGAAGGTGTTGAGCGGATTCAAAAGATGCTTGGTATCAAGAATCTGTTTACTCCTGAATATGTTCGAACAGTGTATCACTTGGACCAAGCGCTCAAGGCGCAAGTTATATTTAAGCGCGATAAAGATTATGTTGTGACGAATGACGGGGAAGTTATTATCGTCGATGAACACACTGGTCGCTTGATGCAGGGTCGGCGCTATAACGAAGGACTTCACCAGGCAATCGAGGCTAAGGAAAACGTTCCCGTATTGTCTGAAAGTATGACGCTGGCTACAGTTTCGTTCCAAAACTATTTCCGCCTGTATAAAAAACTCTCAGGAATGACGGGTACTGCCTTTACAGAAGCCGAAGAATTCCAGCAAATTTACAGTCTAGACGTTATTCAAATTCCGTCAAATCGACCAATCGCACGTATCGACAAGCAAGACTTGATTTTTAAAACTGAAAAAGGAAAGCTCAAGGCAGTTGCTGAGGTCATTAAAGAGCATAACAAGGCTGGCCGTCCTGTCCTTGTGGGATCGGCGAGCATAGCGAAGAATGAATTAATTGCAGACTATCTCAAGAAAGAAAAAATTCCGTACGAGATATTGAATGCAAAAAATAATGAACGCGAAGCCGCAATTATTGCTAAAGCGGGCGAAAAAGGCGCTATTACTCTAGCGACGAACATCGCTGGTCGTGGTACCGACATCAAGCTCGGCAAAGGGGTAAAAGAACTCGGCGGACTCGTCGTTATCGGTAGCGAAAGACATGAATCGCGACGTATCGACAACCAGCTTCGTGGACGTGGCGGTCGCCAAGGTGACCCGGGCGAGACACAGTTCTTTGTGTCGACCGAAGACGACTTAATGAGAATCTTCCAGGGTGAAAGAATAGCGGCGCTGATGGATCGACTGGGAGTCGACGAAGATACGCCTATTCAGAATAAGGCGGTGTCAAAAACACTAGAAGCCGCTCAGAAGCGTGTTGAAGGCTACCACTTCGATACTCGTAAGAACGTCGTGCAGTACGACAATGTCATTAATCGGCATCGTAAAGTGGTGTACGCCATGCGACGTAAAATTCTCGAAGGCGGCAACATCAAACCTGAAATCGAGCGCCTCATAACAGAGATGGTTCGTAATCTTACACTGCTGCCGGCAAAGAACAATCCTAACTTCTACGAGTCGTTCTCGGCTGTATTCCCAGCGGAAGAAAAAGATATGAAGGTTGTAGGCGAGGAAAAGCGTGATAAGACTCGCTTCGAATCAGGGCTGAAGTTGGCTTTACGTCTTTACAAGCATAAAGAACGTGAAATCGAGCCAGAAATGCTTCGCAAAGTAGAGCGTGATGTTTACATTCAGGTGCTTGATACGCTATGGATGCAACACCTCGAGAATATGCAGCATCTTCGTGACGGAATTCACTGGCGTAGTGTCGGTCAGCGAGACCCGCTTGTCGAATATCGCTCAGAATCGCAGAAATTGTTCGACAGTTTGCAGGCGACTTTGCGAGAAGAAGTATTGCGAGCCATAATGCATGTACATAAGCATGATGCAATTGCTGCTGACCATGAAGAACACGACACTGAACTAACGCGCTTAGCAGAACGTGCTGTCGAGCGTGGCGTGAATGAAATTGATAGCGGCGAAACTAACCGTGATGACGACTTTAAGGTTACTAAAGTTAAATCCGTTAGCGAGTCGAATAAAGCAAAGAATACTGCTCGCAAAAAAAAGAAGGCGCAGCGACAGAATAAGAAAAAATCGCGTAAGTAATAGAGCGTTTGCGCGTATCCAATATACACATCAGAATAAGTAGTTGCGGGCGGGCAGGAAGAAGATTAAGGCGTGAAGCATAGTACACAAGAAATACGGTTGAAAAATGGCGCAAGAGGATTACTTGTTGATATTCCTGATGCAACGGTGATGAGTTTCCAATTTCAATTTCGTGCTGGCAATCGCTACGTACGTTCTAAGGACATTTATGAAACGGCGCACATCATGGAGCATATGGCGTTTGGCGCCAATGCCCAGTTCAAAAGCGAACATGAATATGAGGCTGAGTTCACTAAGAATGGCGCCTATCACAATGCTTTCACGTCAGATTTGTCTATGGTCTACATTGCCGACTGTGCCGACTTTGAATGGGATCGAATACTCCGTTTGCAGCAAGTTGCCATTTGTCAGCCTCGTTTTAACGAGGCGGAACTCCAGGCCGAAAAGGGTAATGTTAGAAGTGAATTAACCGGGTATCTTAATAATCACAGTCGTGTACTATGGCCCAAAATTCAACAGCTTCTTGGTGAAGATATTTTGACATTTTGGCAACGCCTACAAACTATCAATACCGTGACGCTAAAAGACATCAAAGAGCATTACAAGCGCACACACACGGCTCAAAATATGCGCTTTGTGATTGCAGGGAAGCTGCACGGAAGGCGGCAAGAAATCATGCGGATGCTCGAAAGTTGGGAGCTTGAATCGGGCGAACGATTTGAAATTCCCCGTGACAATCTGTCGAGCGGTAATCCAACCATAATTCGCCGAAAAGAAGCGAGCAATATTACGTTTGGATTGTCTATGATGGTACCTAAAGAGCTAGACGACGAAGAGCTCGAAGCTATGAACTGCCTCGACCACATCTTAACCGGTACCATGCATTCACGTATATATGGTTCAGCCCGGGCTAAGGGTCTTGCTTATGGCATTTTCTCAGATACGAGTGCTGGCTTTTATGATTCAAGCTGGGACTTTGGTGGTCAAGTGAACCATGAAACTGCTGACCAGCTTTTTGACATAATTGTTCGTGAAATAAATGCTGTTCGTGATGGCAAAGTGACGGATCAAGAATTAGACGCAGCAAAGTCGTATGCTCTCGGACGGTATCAGATGGGTGCACAAACGGTGAGCCAGATTTCTGGATTTTACACCAACCGCTACTTTGCTGATGGCACGGTGAAGGATTACGAAAAAGTACCCGATGCAATCCGTGCGGTCACGCGCAATCAGATGATTGATACTGCGACTCAATTTATGGATGCGAACACATGGGTACTAGCGGCCGTGTCTAAGGCGGAAAAAGACGAGATTGTCAGTATGAGTGATAAATTCGATACGCTTTTTCGGCGAGAAATTAAGAAGTAGTCATGAAAGTAGCGTTAGCCGGTTTTGGACAAGAAGGCAGGACGAGCTACGACTATTGGACGGCAAAAGGAGACACAGTCACGATTGCCGACGAACGCGAGTCGGTTGATGATGTACCGCCGGGAGCTCCTACTATTTTGGGAGCCAACGCATTCAGCCGTCTCAATGAGTTTGATTTGATAATACGCTCTCCCAGTGTGAATCCCGCGAAGCTGCCATACCCAAACAAGGTATGGTCGGCAACGAATGAATTCTTTGCCAAGTGTCCGGCCGACATCATTGGCGTCACGGGAACGAAAGGTAAGGGGACGACGAGTTCACTCATCGTCAGTATCCTTCGGGCTGCTAATAAAACCGTGCACCTAGTAGGAAATATTGGCAACCCTGCGCTTGATGACCTTCCGGTAATTAAACCGAATGACATTGTCGTCTTTGAAATGTCGAGTTTTCAACTTTGGGACATTAAAAAAAGTCCGCGAGTCGCAGTAGTTCTTGGTATCGAAGCCGACCATCTAGATGTACATAATGACATGGCGGACTATGTATCGGCCAAGGCTAATATTGTCAGGTTTCAACAGCCGACGAATCTTACAGTCTACAACCAGGACAACGAGGTTGCCTCGAAAATTGCCGCGTTATCACCCGCACAAATTACGGGCTATATTGATCGCACTATCATGGAAAAGTATGGACCATCCCTGGTTATACCTGGACCACATAATATTGAGAATGCAGCCGCAGCCGTTTCGGCAGTACAGCCGTACGTACAGGACGAAGTAATTCTAAAGCAAGGCCTCCGGGAATTTAGCGGGCTGCCTCACCGAATTAAGTTTATCCGTGAAGTCAATGGGGTGCGTTACTATGACGATAGCTACTCCTCCGCGCCTGCGGCTGCTATTGCAGCACTCCGTTCTTTTGATACTCATAAAATTGTCATTCTGGGCGGCTATGAAAAGCACGCCGATTTCTCTCATTTAGCAGAATACATAGCAAATGATCCGCTTGTTCGTAAGGCAATAGTAATAGGACAAACGAGGCATCGTATCGGAGAAGCGCTCATGGCTGCCGGAGTCAAAAGGCATCGGTTTATCAGCCTCGATACGGTGGACTTTAAAGAGATTGTTCGAAAAACGAGCGAAGAGGCGCAGCCAGGTGATGTAGTTGTTCTGAGCCCCGCGTGCGCGAGCTTTGATATGTTTAAAAATTTCACCGATCGTGGAGACCAATTTATACAACTGGTAGGCGAGCTGTGAGCTATCAATCTCCGTATAAAGAATTCATATTCGAACAGGCAACGTTTGACGAAGAATCTGGCGTAATGACGCTGCGCTACAGCTTCGACGGAGTTGTTGCGTTCGCCGAAACAATCCAGTTTGAGGTACCAGCAGCGAACTACGACCGTAGCACCTTAGATCGGGCAATGTTGCTCGCCTTTATCGTCGCGGGAATTTCATATTACAAATGTCATCCCACATCACAAGTACGCCTGAGGCAAGGTGCGTTAACCCCTGCGCAAGCGGCATTCTTTAGCGAAGTATATAGAGACGGACTAAGCCAGTTTGTCTATGAGAATGGCCTTCAGCCAGACTATATCGCCACGTTTACAGCAACCTCAGTAGACGATCCAGTTGGCATAAATGACTATGTTGGCGAAGGAACACTGGTACTTCAAAGTGGAGGAAAAGACTCGTTACTCGTTGCGACGCTACTTGAGCGCAACGAATCCCCGTATTATGCATGGTACCTTTCGCATAATCGCACATATCCTATGGTAATCGACAGCCTTCGCGCCACGCTTCGTTTGCCGATTCGTAGGCTTGATTTAGAACAGCTACGTGCCCAAGCAGGGGCGGGTGGGTTGAACGGACATGTTCCGGTAACATTTATAAATCTGAGCTTTGCTCTCATCGATGCAATCTTGCATTCAGAGTCGACTGTTGTTGCCGCAATTGGTCGCGAAGGGGAGGAGCCTCACGCATACATTGGCGACTATGCCGTTCGTCACCAATGGTCAAAAACGTGGCATGCCGAGCAGCTGTTTAGTGATTATGTGCGAAGTTTCGTAGCATCAAATTTATCTGTTGGGTCTCCGCTTCGATCGTTAAGTGAATTAAAGATTGCTCAGTTATTTGCTGAGCATGCCTGGGATCGATTTGGCCATTCATTCTCTTCTTGCAACACCGCGAACTACCAGCAGAGCCATGACAACTCGCAGCTCACCTGGTGCGGTGAGTGTCCGAAGTGCGCAAATAGTTTTCTGTTGTTTGCGCCTTTTATTGCCCGTACTGAACTTGAGCTTGTCTTCGGTTCAAATCTGTTTAATAAACCAATTCTTGAAAATACCTTTAAGGGACTGCTCGGGATTGATGGGGTTGAGAAGCCCTTCGAATGCGTAGGAGAAATCGAGGAGCTTCGAGCAGCATATCACCTTGCACTAAAAAATGGGTACGACGAACTACTATTTGAAGTGCCCGTGTCCGACTACAATATGGAGGTTCGCGGCGACTCCCAATCGTGGGCCCTAGAAATGTTACAATACTAGTTAATGCAACCGCTTCAAAAGCGCGCGAGTGCGCTTCAGACTATTACCGAAGAAGCTATGGGACGGCTCGATATTCCCACGAGGCAATTGAAGCTTTCTGAACTAGAGCAACGTTTAGCGGTGCCAGAAGTATGGAATAATCCGAGTGAAGCTCAGGAATTCAGCAAGCAGGCGGCTGCGCTAAGAAGTGTGGTGGAGCCATGGCAGACATTGAGCGCGCAGGTTACAGACATGCTTGAACTAATGGCAATGGGTGATGATTCTATGAACAAGGAGTTTGAGCTTCAATTGGATGCTCTAGAAGCCGAGGTGGCTGAGCGTAAGCGAGACTTGTTATATAGCGGCCGGTACGATGATCATGATGCGATTGTGCGTATTACCGCTGGTGTAGGAGGTACCGATGCTCAGGATTGGGCGGAGATGCTAGAGAGGATGTATTTACGCTGGGCCGAAAAAGCCGGCATGTCTACAATCCAGACAGAGCGTTCAGCTGGCGAGGAGGCGGGCATTAAGACGAGCGTTCTCGAAATCTCAGGTGTGTTCGCATACGGAAAACTCAAAAGCGAACACGGCGTCCATCGCTTGGTGCGACTAAGTCCGTTTAATTCCGATAATCTTCGTCAGACGAGTTTTGCGCTGGTTGAAGTCCTCCCTCGCATAGATGCTCCCGATGAAGTGACGATTGAAGACAAAGATCTGAAAATAGATGTCTACCGAGCTGGCGGACATGGCGGTCAGTCAGTTAACACAACCGACTCGGCGGTACGTATAACTCATCTACCTACCAATACCGTGGTTGCAATTCAGAACGAACGATCTCAGCTACAAAACAAAGAGACGGCTATGCGCATACTGCGATCTAAACTAGCCCAACTCCAAATGGAACAGCACGCAGAAAGCTTAAGCGATTTGAAAGCTGGCGAGTCGGCAAATTGGGGTAGCCAAATTCGAAATTATGTCTTACATCCGTACACTCTCGTCAAAGATACTCGTACGAAGTATGAGGATAAAGACGCGAAAAGCGTACTTGATGGCAAGCTTGATGGGTTCATGGTGAGCTTCCTAGAGTCGTCACCTAGTACCGATGTTCAATAGCTGCTATAGTTCCCATAACATAAGCGTAAGAGGAACGACCCCATGCCTGACGACGAGAAAAGTGTAAATCATAATAATTCTTTTGATCAAGAGCCGGCGACTGGTGATGCGTCGCATTACAATCTGTCAGAAAAAATGAGTACTCAGTCCCAGCTTGAGTCCAGTTCAGAACATGAAAGAACTCCAACGAGTTATCACAATCAATCCTCTGAGTCGCATTCTGTATCGCAAGTCGCCGAGGTAACCGATTTACCTAAACCGGGCCCCGGGGTATTGGTTCTTCAGTGGCTGGTCTATGCCTTGTGGGGGTGGACGGTTTTGGTGCTGAGTGGACTTATCGCACTTGTCGTAAATACACTTTTGCAACCTGCGTCCGACGGCTGGTCGTCATTTTTCGGTGGGGGAATTGCATATCTGCTAGCGGCAGCAATTGTGCTGTTTATTATTGCACTTGTCTGCGATATATTTTATTCTCGCGCCGAGAGAAGGCATTCCCGCAGTAATGGTGCGAACGTCATTATGATTATTCACGCCGTCATTTTCGCTTTATTTGGTATTGGAGCGCTTATTACTTCGGTATTCGGCGGTGTGCAATTGCTAATTGGCGAGACCGTTGAATCAGCCGGCGCTGTTGGAAACATAATTACCGGCGCTGTCGTTTTTGTACTGTATGGTTTGACGCTGCTGAGAGTTTTACGGCCACGATGGATTAAGGCGGTGCCAGTAATGTACTGGTTGTTAATGTCCATCGCGCTGTTTATTACGGTTGTACTGAGTGTAATGGGTCCGGTTGCCCAGGAGCGACTTCGTAATGCCGACAAAATTGTAGAAGAAGAACTGCCGGCACTGGTAGAAGCAATTAACTATCAGACAGGCCAATCAGGCAGGCTTCCGCGTAATTTAGATGAAGTATCTAGTTATGACCTGGTAGGTACACAGAAGCAACGTAACGATTTTTTGGAATCGATGGTTACTTATACGCCAGGTAAAAAGCTAACATCGAGTAGTAGACTAGCCGAGCCTGGGGCTATGGCGCTAGACGATCAGGACAAGCTGTTCGCCACGCCCACGGCAGTGTATCTATACCAAGTCTGTGTCGAATACAAAAGCTCTACAGGAGACGAAGGCTATAGTCCTGCCGCGCCGCGCTATGATGAAAATAGGTACGAAACCTCAGTTTCTACTTATGAGCACAAGGCTGGGCGAACCTGTTACGATGTCCAGACCGACTATTTATATTAAGTAACCTCACTAGAACGTGGTCTTACTTATGCTATAATTGCCAATGAATGATTTTGTTGGATAGGGTAACAAAAACGTATGGCAAAAGTACCAATCCGGCCCTGCAGCGCATAAGCTTGCACATTGAGCCACGGGAATTTGTCATCTTGGTCGGCACCTCTGGAGCGGGGAAGTCGACATTATTAAAGCTACTTACGCGTGAAGAAAAGCCAACGAGCGGAAAGATTGTTGTCGGAGGTATTGACTACGATACGCTCAAAGACAAGCATATTCCGCTACTCCGACGAAAGATTGGCGTTGTGTTCCAAGATTTTAAATTGCTTCCTCAGCGAACGGTATTTGAAAATATAGCGTTTGCGCTCGAAATCGCCGGCATGACTAACCGCGAGATTAAGTCTACCGTTCCAAAGGTTATCGAACTTGTTGGTCTGACAGGCAAAGAAAAGTCGTTTCCCCACCAACTTTCAGGTGGGGAGCGACAGCGTGTCGCTATCGCCCGAGCCGTTGTACGCCAGCCAAAGATCCTCATTGCCGATGAACCGACTGGAAACCTTGACCCGAAACATAGCTGGGACATTGTTCGGTTACTCGAAAAAATTAATCGCTACGGAACGACCGTACTTCTGACGACGCATAACGTTGAAATCGTTAACAAGCTCAAGCGTCGCGTGGTCACGCTGGAGCACGGCAAAATTACCAGCGACCAAGCCCAAGGGAGCTATCGACAATAGTTATGGCAAAATCAAAGATGACATCAAAGCAGTTCGCTCAGAGCAAACGTAAACGTCGACAATGGATTACTTTTGTTCGCATGTGCCGCTACGGCGTCAATAATTTTTCTCGTAATGCGTGGCTTACTGTTGCCGCAACCGCTGTCATGACCATCACACTTTTAATAGTGTTCGCAACGCTCGCGGCTCGAAATACACTTGCGACGACGGTCGATGATATTAAAGACAAGGTAGATATGTCGATCTACTTAAAAACCGATGTAGAGAAGAAAGACGTTGACACAATTACTACTAGCCTTCGCAAACTCGAAACAGTAACAGGAGTTAGCTATGTCAGCCCACAAGATGCACGTGCAGCGTTTGCTGAACAGAATAGCAAAAATTCCGAAGCACTGAGCGCTTTAAACGAAGCATCCAATAAATTTTCTGGAACTGTTCGAGTGAAGCTCGTCGATATTAATGACACAGATGAGCTGGCATCGTTTGTTAAAAACAACAAGACAGTCCAGCAAAATATTGATCCTAACCGCGAACCGTCATTTGCCGGTGAACGTAAGAGTGCTATTGAAGGTATTGCTAAGAGTGTGGTGTTTGCCGACAGAGTCGGAATTATCGCGACGATTATTTTTGTCGTCATCTCTTCGCTCATCGTATTTAATACCATCCGTATGGCAATTTTTAACCGCAAAGACGAGATTGAAATGATGAAACTCGTTGGTGCAGATAAAGGCTTTATTCGCGGACCATTTATTGTTGAAGCGGTAGTATATGGCTTTATTGCCGCGGTTATTGCAACGGTACTGGGTGTATCGGGGCTGTACTGGCTGAAAGACCGTCTCATTTCGGGTGTTCAAGTTGAGCCAACGCTGAATTTCGTCATGACATATATCGGTTTTGTACTCCTTGGAATGATTATGCTGGGAGCACTCATCGGGGTCGTATCGTCACTTCTCGCAACTCGCCGCTATCTTAAGATTTAAAGAGGGTGTAAACCCCGAAAGGTTATTGACAGAATATAACGCTTATGCTAACGTGGAATAAGATGAATCTACGGTCCACCACACCAACATCTGTCCCATTCGCCAAGCGCGCCGCTTTCGTCGCCGCCGCTGTGCTGATGATTGCTGCAACACCTCTAGCTGTGTCGCAGGTTGTTGATGCCGACCAGTACGATGCGCGAATTGCGCAACTACAAGCTCAAATAGAGCAATATAACGCTCAAGCAGCTGCTTTAAGCCGTGAGCGAAACACGTACGAAAACAAACTAGCTCAATTAAACGCCGAAAAAGCGCAAATTCAAGCTCAAATTGACTTGAATGAGGCCAAAGCTAACCAACTGACCGAAGACATTAAAAAATCGGAAGCGCAGATTGCCGCCAACAAAGACGCTCTTGGCGAAACATTAGCTGACCTGTATGTCGATGACAATATTTCTGCCATTGAGATGCTTGCGAGCAGCAATAACATCAGTGACTACGTTGACAAGCAAGCGTACCGTGAAGCAATTCAAGACGAATTATCTGCGACTATCTCAAAAATTAAAGAACTAAAGAAGCAGCTTGAAGAACAAAAGCTTGGCGTAGAGCGAGCTCTCGCTGACCAAAAGAGTGCCCGCGAAGCGCTTTCTGCTAAAGAAGCCGAACAGCAACAGTTAATTGCACAGGTAGCCGGACAAGAGCAGGCATACCAAAACTTGAGTGCGCAGACCAAAGCCGAAAAAGACCGTGTAATGGCGGCTCAACAGGCAGCTATTGCAGCTGCAATGGCCCGCGCAGGTGGTGGCGGGCAGGCAGTTGCTGGCGACCCATCAAAGGGTGGTTACCCTGCGGTATACGCGAACTCAGACTACTATAACCCGGTCGTAGACCAATGGGGCATGTACTCACGGCAATGTGTCAGCTATACCGCCTGGAAAGTCTACCAGAAGAACGGCTACATGCCATACTGGGGTGGGCGTGGTAATGCTAATCAGTGGCCAGGAAACGCACGCGCCGCTGGCATTCCTGTGAGCTCAACTCCACGAGCTGGCTCTGTTGGCGTCATTATGGCTGGTCAGTATGGACACGTCGTATGGGTTGAAAGTGTTAACGGCGATGGAACGATTAACATTAGTCAGTACAATTACTATAACGCTGGCGGTTCAGGCTGGGGCCACTACAGTGAAATGTATAGCGTCTCACCAGCAGCGTACGATTACTACATTCATTTCTAAACTACTAACAATGTAACAATCACACTAGCGCATCCTGAAAGGGGTGCGCTATACTTATGCTAATGGAAAAAAAGGTAGAGCTTTCGCGCGCCTATGTTGCGCTTCTGGTACTTGCGGTATTGTTTATCGGTTTCGTGTTAGGTACCCGCTCACAACAGCTGTGGGCGTACGTCGCGCCCGTAATTGGCATAAATGTCGAATCCGGTACCCTTAACGATGAGTCGTTGCAAGATGCCTACCGAACATTAAAAAGCCACTACAACGGAAAAATCGACGACGACAAATTAATTGAAGGTGCAAAGCAGGGCATGGTAGCGGCAGTTGGTGATCCGTACACCGTTTACTTCGACACCAAAGAGGCGGATGAATTCAATAAGGAACTATCTGGTGAAATCGGTGGTGGTATTGGTGCGGAAGTTGGTGTGCGTAATAAGCAGCCAACTATCATACGGACTCTTCCGGATAATCCGGCTGAAAAAGCCGGACTTCACGCTGGCGATGCGATCTTAGCGGTCAATGACGAAGCGGTCGAAGGCTGGGATGCAGAACGCACGGTTCGAGTTATTCGCGGAGAAATCGGCACATCGGTTAAATTAACCGTCAAACGCGCTGGAGAACCGAAGGAATTTACGATTACTCGAGAAGAAATTAATAACCCAAGTGTATCGAGTGAGCAACGCGGCAACGTCGGAATTGTCACACTCAATCGATTTGATCAGAATACAGTCGAACTTGTTCGAAAAACCGTTGAAGATTTAAAACAAAAAGGCACTACCAAGCTAATTGTTGACATGCGCGGGAACGGTGGCGGATATCTCGATGCCGCCCCCGGAGTAGCGGGTATGTGGCTCAATGATAAACTGGTCGTCAGTGTTCGAGCCAACAACGGTGGTGAGCAAAAGCTTATGAGTAAAGGCGAGGACATTTTGTCCGGTATGAAGACCGCGGTGATTGTTAATGCTGGGTCAGCCAGTGCCACCGAAATTGTTGCCGGAGCACTCAAGCACTATAGAGCATCGGTAATTGTCGGTGAAAAAACATTTGGTAAGGGGACAGTGCAGGAGCTAATACCACTGTCAAACGGGTCGCTGTTAAAGGTAACGATTAAGCGATGGTACACTCCAAGTGGTGCAAATGTTGATAAGAATGGGGTAAAGCCTGACGTCGAAGCTGGTTTGACCCAAGCCGATTTAGATGCAGGCAAAGATCCACAGCTAGAAGCAGCGCTTAAGGCTGTTGGCGCAGCCTAGTAGATGTAATTGTTGTACCATTAGCATAATGGCGCTAGAATAGGGAACATATGGACATGAATAAAAAAATATTATTAGTAGAGGACGACACGGCATTAGCCAGCGTCTACCGCTCACGACTCGAATTAGAAGGCTTCCAGGTTAAAGAAGTGAATAATGGCGAAGATGCCCTTAGTGCTGCAATCGACTACAAGCCCGACCTAGTGCTGCTGGACGCAATGATGCCAAAGATATCTGGTTTCGATGTCCTTGATATCTTGCGAAATACTCCTGATACGACGAACATCCGAGTTATCATGCTCACAGCGCTGAGCCAGCCTAAAGATAAAGAACGGGCTGAGAGCTTAGGAGTCGATGACTACTTGGTCAAAAGCCAAGTCGTTATAGGTGACGTTATTGAGCGAGTTAAATTCCACCTTGGAATTGATAAACAAGTAGCGCCAACTCAGTAATCTACGACCTCACAACACATATTGCCATAAGCATATTGACTTTATGGCAATTTTTTGCTATTATATGTTTAGTATTCAACGAAAACAAAAAAAGGTCCTATGAAAGAACAATTTACCCCTGAAGCCACCACAGGCAATCCAGAAGACATCGAACCGAAGGTGCTCGATAAAAGCGAACTCGATGACCTAGAGTTGTTCGTGCGTGAGTTGCTTGACACCGGAGCGACTGATAACGACATTCAAGCGGTCATTAACGCGAAGCTGCCTGAGTTAGGAATTACGCCACTTGCCGAGGGAGAAGATAGGCGAGAAGTGGAATTTGTTGTTGAAGGTGAAACAGTAAAGAAGACGATAATAATGAATCCGCGCGATTTTGGTACGTTTGTTTCAAATGTAGAAGCTGAGCTATTGTCTGACCAAGAGACTGAAGATTTTCCGATTGACCGATTACGTGCCCACCATGATGATATACATCTGCTGAATGAGCTAGGCCACGATGCCGTCAAGGGGAGTGACGTATCAATCGAGCTCGGTGATAATGAGCCAGAGCAGGAATCAGCTGAAGCTGATGACAACGAAGTTGTCGAAGAGGAAGAAACTACCGAACACCTAAATGAAGAGACCATGCAACTGGCACGTCGTAAACTGAGCGACCTGATGGAACTCAGTCAAGCCGAGCAACGGGTTGTATCTCATGTCATGGACGAACTCGTGGACATTTCGAGGCGTGAGATGATAGATATCGACGCCATTAACCAAGATATTCACGCTGCATGGCGCCGAATGAACGAGCTCGCCGAAGAAGCGAGCTCGAGTATGCGAGCTATAGTCGCGCTTGAAGGTCAGCTCGATACCCGTTCGAGTTTATTCGCTACTGAATCTGATAGGCTTGAAGAAACAGCGCTACAGGTACGTCGTTCGACACAGCTTATAGAGGAAGAGGCGATTTATCCACTTCGTGTCTTAATGGGCTTAGTCGATGAAGCTGGCTCTAGCCTGGAAGGGAAACATGAGCTTCACCGCCGAATTTCGCATGTGGCTGAACAGGTCCAGACGACGCTTAGTCAGTATACTCGTTCACTGCAAAACATGAAGCTATAGACCCCAAGTTGTGACGTAATAAAAAAAATACCCCCAGAAAAGGGGGTATTTTTGAATAAGCGAGCGTATTATTGGACGCTTACCTGTGTGCGAGGTGCTGTTTTACCGGTAAAGCGGCGAGTCTTAACTTTGTTGAACGATACGACACCTTCAACGGCGGCGTGAATCGTAAAGTTACGGCTCATAAAAGTACCAGGTCCAGCGACTTTTGTTGAACCAGTTTGGCGGACCAATACTTCACCTACGTTGACCTTTTGGCCACCGAAGCGTTTGACACCCAGGCGGGCGCCGGCATTGTTGTGGATGTTCTTAGACGAACCACCTGCTTTGACGTGTGACATAGCTTCTCCTTTTAAAGTTTATGAAACAATCTAGTAAATTGTACTAAAGAACGTGGTTTTTTACAAGGGGTAGGTAAGACGCTACGAAAAACACAGACAGTGCTACAATAATGCCATGACTAACGCGTGGGCACGCAAACAAAAAGGGTTTACAATTGTCGAGCTACTGGTAGTGGTGGTTGTGATTGGAATTCTGGCCGCTATTACCGTCGTTGCGTATTCGAATGTGCAACAGCGATCGCGCGATGCGGACCGTAAAGCCGACATAGCGACGATTAAAAAAATGCTACTGCTGTATCAGGCTGATAACGGTGGCGTGCAAGGCACGCCGACATATGGTGGCACCGGGCCTGGAGGCTGGGACTCAAGTGACAGAGGTGCGTGGCTTGGCTTTCTTGGCACTGGCTACGGAAGGATACCAAGAGACCCGACAAACATTCCACCTGTTTCGCCAGCTGACGCTGGTAGCGGTACAGGCTTAGTCTATTTTTACTATTGTTATAATGCTGGCGCCGGACCTCAGCCAGCTACGCCGCACGTGGTGCTGGGCTACCGTTCGGAAGTTGCTGGTGCTTCGATTCGAGATACTTTTACGGTCGAGCGCTGTATATAACGTTAGGTTTTTTCAATGATTAGTAGTTCGCGGGCAACGATTTGGTCTTCGCGAAAATAAATTAATTTTTGCACATCAACATGGCCGCGCGATTGCCACGAAAAACCGAGTGAGCTGAGATTTTTAATTACAGGAAGATGAGTCAACCGACCGGAGCCGTCGCGCCAAGCAGGTACCGCGAGGCATAGTGGCGTACCCGATTCGAGCTGCGGGCCAATATTTTTAAGAAAATTGCCCACGATATGGTCGACGTTGCGACGTACTTTATCTAACTTGTCGGGTGCAGGCGGCGCACTGAATGGCTGCCCAAGGTACGTCTCGGCAACTACCGCATGAATTGGTTTAGACCACTGATGTTCAATCGCATCACCCGATTCAACCTCAACGGCACCGATTGAATGTTTTATGGCGAGCCAGTCAAGGTTGGCCTTTGAATAATCGACCATTTTTTCAGATAAATCGGTTCCGTAGACGTCATATCCTAGGAGGGCAGCTTCTTGTAAAAGCACGCCGGTTCCGCAAAACGGGTCAAGGATTCGCATGTTGGTTTGTTGAGTATTGTCGTTGGTGGTGATGCCCGACATATTGATCATCATGAGGGCGAGTTTGGGCGGCAGCATGCCAACAAAAGCATCGCGTTTAGGTCGGCCTTGGTCACGAGCCGCTAAGGCAGAAATATTCTGCGACCCCACACTATCGGCGACGATGACGCTTTTTGGCCCGTAGACAATAATAATTTCGAGCTTGTTGTCCGACAGGCCGAGCTTATTGTGGTGAGATGTCGCGGTCGATAAAGCAGCGCCATCATTTGGGACAAGCCGTACTGAGCGGCCACGCTTTTTTAGGGCCTGCTTTAGCGCCAAACCGGTGCGCCCAACACTGCGCGCATCGACGTCGCGGCGTCCATAAACACTGATGCCAAGGGTCAACTTTCCGTCGCCTCTCAGTTCTTTGGCGTAACGCTGTACGATGTCACGCGAAAGCCGATCCCATGAAGCGGGTTCGAGTTCAGCCACAACTTTTCCGGCTTTTTGAATGCCGCCAAATTGCTGGACGTCAAAAGTATCAACTGCGAGAGTAGCCGCAAGAGGACTGAAGGGAGTGACAGCATCGGTCCCGAACCGACCTTCAAGTTCGGCAAGGCTGAGTTCTGGTTGACGGCCGAGTATGGCAACGATATTCATGTATTTACAGTATACCCTCTGAAGCGGGGTTTGTCTTATGTGTATTAAGAGCCGTATAATGAAAGGAATGTCGGTGAAAACCATCATCAGTTGGGTCACGTTAACGCTGGTTGCGTTGATTCTTTTCTTGTCACGTCACGAACTCGAACGAGCGTTACACTTACTCGGGACAGTCAATCTTGGCATCTTGGCGTTCACGCTTCCGCTGATGTTATTTACGTTTTATGCAGCGAGCGAAATCGTATTTACGTACCTGGCCGCCAAAGGAACCATACGGCCCACGAAATGGTATGAACGGGCAAGAATGGCGCTTGAGCTCAACTTCGTGAATCATACGCTTCCATCAGGGGGAGTGAGTGGAATTTCATATATGACATGGCGACTTAAGAAGTTAGGAGTCAGCCCAGGCCGCGCTGCATCAGCCCAGGTAGTACGATATGTTGCTGGTTTCATTGCCTCGGCATTGTTGATTGCCGTTTCAGTCTTAGCGGTAACAGTCGACGGAAATATAAACCGAGTGATGATTTTGGTGAGTTCGTCAATCGTGACGTTTATGATTCTCGCTACGATTGGCTTGATATACGTGGTAAGTAGCCAATCGCGAATGCATTGGTTCGCCGACCGCTCGTCGAAGGTGATTAATCGTACTACTCGCAAGCTCACGCGCGGGAGAAAACGGATACTCGTTCGGGAAGCAAAAATTTATGATTTTTTTGAGGATATCCATGACGATTACCTAGGCCTGAAGCGAGACTATCGGATACTGCTTGTGCCAGTAATTTGGGCGGTACTGTTTACGGCAGCCGATGCGCTTTTGTTTTGGATTACGTTTATGGCTCTGGGGACTCCGGTGAATCCTGCGCCACTGCTTATCGCCTATGTACTGGCAAGCGTTGCAGGATTTATTGTTGTGACTCCTGGCGGTGCTGGCGCATATGAAGCAATCATGGTGGCGTTTCTGGCTACGGCTGGTATAGCAAGCGGAGCGGCGATTGCCGGAATCGTACTAACGAGAGTGATAATTTTAATCGTTACGATAGCGGTGGGGTACTTCTTCTATCAGAATGCATTGGCAAAATATGGAAAATCAGCAAGTTCGTTTAAGCGTTAGCGATTTTGTAGCGCTGGTGAACCAGACGTTCGACTACGCGATGCCAAACATCGTTATTGTAGGCGAAGTTTCTGGCTATAATGTGCGGCAAGGAAAATGGGTGCGCTTTAAACTTAAGGATGAGCATTCGGCCGTCGATTTTTTTGGGTCGGTATTTCAAGTTCGCCAACCAATTGAAGACGGCATGATAATCGCCGTCGTCGGACGTCCGCGATTGAGTGACAAATGGGGTTTCAGCGTCAGTATACAATCCGTCCAGCCGGTCGGCGAGGGGAGCATTAAGCGGAGCTTTGAGCTCTTAAAAAAGAGACTTGAGGCAGAAGGACTGTTTGATGACAGCCGAAAGCGACAACTGCCTGAACTTCCATCGTATGTCGGAGTTATTTCGAGTACTCAATCGGCTGGTTTTACCGACTTCATTAAAATACTCAATGAGCGGTGGGGTGGTATGCGCGTTGACGTGGCACATACGCTCGTTCAAGGGGTAAATGCGCCGGCTCAAATAATTCGTGCCATAGAATACTTTAATAGCGCAGGAG
>JAUPVA010000017.1 GCA_030917245.1 Patescibacteria group bacterium | reverse complement strand
TTATGTTCGGCAGAGGTTCGCACGATATGTGAAATACCAAGGCGACGGAAATCTTCATCAGGCAGGCTGTCTTTTAGGTCGGCTTTATTGGTAATCAATATAACCGGCTTCTTGCTCCTGAGGGCTTTTTTAGCCACATTTCGCTCTTCATCGCCAACGTGCTGAGTACTGTCGACAACGACCAGTATGACGTCAGCTGCGTCGGCAGCTTCCTCGATTTGCTCTTGAATACTAGCTTCAAAATCATCTTCAGCGGCCTTAAGTCCGGCGGTGTCAACGAGCCAGAATTGCGATTCCTTGCCTTCGTTCCGGTAGGTCACCTTGCCTAAAACATTGTCGCGTGTCGTCCCTGCCTCTCGAGCAACAATCGCCTGCTGGCTCTTTACGAGACGGTTAAAAAGCGAGCTTTTGCCCGCATTAGCGCGACCAATAATTGCGACGGTGGGTAGTTTAGAAGCCATAGTTGAACTTATTATAACAGAGGTAGTGATATTTGACTAGTCTAAAAAACAATGCTATAAAAATAGAATTATGAATCGACACGAAGAGTTAATTGCGTTGGCGAGAGAGCAAAACCCTTCTTTGATCGACAAAGCTGAAGAGTACAAGCGTTTGTACGATACATTCAAAGACCTCACTGGCCAAGAACACCCAAACGAATCGTTCTTGCTCGATATTCTACTGATTGTAGATCATGAACAGCAAAAAAAGGCAGCTCACATTGCCAAACGGCTTCGCTACCTGGGAAGAATAGTCTGTAGTCAGCTGCACTACTAAGCAGTCGTTGTACGGTACTCGCCCGGGTTCAGCTCGCCAACGGCATACGGCCCAAACTGAGTTCGATGCAACTTGGTTACGGTGTATCCAAGTGCGGCAAAAGTACGACGTATCTGCCGGTTGCGCCCCTCGTGCATGGTGATGGTCCAGTCCAGGCGCGTATCGCTGCGCCGTTCAAGGAGTAGTTTACTTACGCCATCGCCAATTTCGATGCCATAATCAGATATCATCTGTTGATGAAGTGGTTCCAGCGGAGTTTCCAGGCTTACTTCGTATAGCTTGGTCTTCGTAAACTTAGGGTGCGTCATACGGTGGGCAAAATCACCATCGTTGGTCAGTAAAATTACCCCTGAACTATCTTTATCCAGACGTCCGACGGGTTTAAGGTTCGACATATCTTTTGGCAATAGTTCATAGATGGTCGGATTTTCGCCCTGAGCCCTGCGAGAACATACGTACCCAACTGGCTTATGGAATAGAATGTATTGGTATTCAGACTGTTTATCGATTGGTTTGCCATCGACAGCCACAATACTTTGCTCATGAACTTGGGCCCCCATTGCGACAGGCGCCCCGTCAATCGTCACTCGCCCGCTTGCAACAAGATCATCGGCTTCTCGCCGTGATACACCCATGGCATGGGCAAGGTATTTATTTAATCGTGTTGAAGATGATTCCACGCGTTCAGTATAGCAAGTCTATTGCTGACCAGGCTGTCGTGGGGTTTCTTCGAAAGAAATGCCGTGATTTTCAGGCTGCTGTGGCATTGGTTGCTGCGGAGCTTGAACTTGAGGCTGCGGTTGCGGCGCTACTGCAGGCTGTGGCATTGGTGGGACTGGCGGAGCGGCTGGGGCTACTGGCGCTGGTGGCGGAGTAGGCATGAGAGGCTGAACTTCTGCTGTCGCTTGACCGAGTTCTTTGTCCATGAGGCTACCAATATGTTCTGAGTTATCGTCCGGTCGCTCAATAGGCTGAATAATACGGTCGGCAAGTCCGGCAGGACGAGCTGTTGAGAATGGTGCAGTTGGCTGAGGTAAGGTGGTTGCAGGAGCAGTTGGCTGAGACATTGCTTGCTGTGGAGCAGGTGCTGGCGCTACAGGAGCGGCTGGGGCTGCTGGCGCTGGCACAGTAGGAGCAGCAGGAGCTGGTACTGTCGCTGCCGGTGCAGGCGTCGAGGACAATACAGGAGCTGGTCGTGGAACTGCTGACGGAGTGTTTGAGCCAAACGCGTTTTGCTGAGGCGCCAGTGAGTCGCCGAGCACTTCATGAACGGTTCTTACGACGTCTTCAATACCTACCTGGCTCTTTACGAGGTATCGGTCTGCTCCAAGCTGTTCACCACGCTGACGTTGATCTTCTGAGCTTAAGGCGGTCATCATAATAACTTTGATATCTTTTGTCTCTGTTGTAGACCGAAGAATATCGAGCATGTCAAAGCCAGAGATTTTTGGCATCATGACATCGCTGACAATCAGCTGCGGCCGCTCTTTAATTGCCATGGCAAGTGCTTCTTCACCGTCGCCGGCCGACACAATGTCATACCCTTCAGCTAATAATCGTACGCCGTAAATTTCGCGAAGGCTCTTGTCGTCTTCTACTAGTAGTATCTTTGCCATATTGCCCTTATTGTACCCATATCATTTTTAAATTGCCATAGTCCTTATGTTTTTGGTGATTCATTTGGACTTCGGACAGGAATCTGGACGGGAGGCCGGGCCGCGACATACGCTCCCGGGTTTTGTTCAAGTTGGCTAAGGGGAATGTTGGGCGCTTGAGCCGTTACGGGAACGCTTTGCCGGGGTTGAATAGGCGCGGCTGGCTGTGGAGCTGGGGGTTGAACTTGCATTGGTGCTGGTTGCACCTGCGGTATGCTTTGAGCCACCTGTTGAGGCACTGCAGCGGGAGTAAACGTCGTCGGTTGTGGTGCCTGTTGGGCGTAGGCAGCTGGCTGGGCTTGCGCTTCGGGCTGTGGTGGCTCTGGCACAAATGGCGCCTCTATTGCTGCGGCTGTGGCCTCAATTGGCGCACTGGCAAGCTCTGCGGCGGCCGTACTTGCTTCCATGAGTCGCTGAGCTTCTAAATGGTCGATTCGTGGCAGTACAACCGTAAAGGTACTTCCCTTCTTGTATTCACTCACAACGTTAATGGTGCCGCCCATCATCTCTGCTAAACGCCGTGATAAATATCAGCCTAGTCCGGTACCACCAATTTCGCGCGTATCGGTGTTGTCGACCCGATAGAATTTTTGAAACAAATGAGGAATGTCTTCGGTGGGAATGCCAATTCCACTATCTTGGACGCTGACTGACACATGCGTATCATCTCCTGTCACGTCAACAATGACATCTCCGGCTGGGGTGTATTTAATAGCGTTTTCAACCAAATTCGAAACAACTTCGCGTAAATGATCGTTATCGACATGTGTGTAGTAGACGGAAGCGACATTGCGGACGGTCGATTCTGCCTCGGTTGAGGGCTTATATAAGAAGCGGAGTCCTTTTTCGTCTGCCTTTGGTTTAAGACCTTCGACAATCGTTCCCACGTAATCAATCATGTCAACGACACTGGGATTATTCAGCATGCGACCGTCTTCAGACTTTGATACATCAAGTAGGTCCTGAAATAGTCGACCAAGGTGCTGGGCAGATTCATGAGCCTTTTGTATGTAATCCCTGGCTTTTTCGTCAATCGTCGCGGTAGCCGGATTTAGCGCGAGTCCTAAGTAGCCTTCGATGCTAGCAACCGGAGTTCGCATTTCGTGGCTTGCCGTACTAATAAATTCTGCCTGTTCGCGTTCTTCGGCTTTCTCTTTGGTAATATCTCGAAACACAACAATTGCACCGGTGCTCGGCGTGCCAATCGGAGAAACAACGACCGAAAGCAGTATTTTTTTTCCTGCTTCGGTCGAAATAGAAAAATCTTCGGTTCTGACTTCTTGGTTGCTCGCGAGTACTTGCGCAACAGGGTCTTCGGTGGGGTCAATTGGCTTATCGGCTTTGTTGTTAAGCTTCAATACCGACTTATAGCTGAGTCCAACGGCGTCTTCCTTTCCCCACCCAATAATGCGCCCTGCAGCAGGGTTAAAGAGCTGAATAACGCCCTGTTTGTCGACCGACAGTACGCCGTCGTTAATCGAGCCGATAACGGTTTCAGACTTATTTGATTCATGGCTTAATTCTGTTGCAAGTTCTCGGTAGGCCTTGTCATGGCGGGCTTCTTTAGTAGATTTATTGTGCCAAATAATAAAACTTGCAATCAAGGGCGCTACGGAAGCGACGGTCGCAACAATAATTGAATCTAATTTACTTGGGTCAGTCACATATGAATACCCATCGTAGCCTGCAATCAGCAGGAGCATCAGCGTGTATCCGCGCCAGCCAAAGACGCCGGCAAACACTCCCGCGGCAATCCATAATCCAATTAGCGGCGAGTCGGACTGACCTGTCACCAGTACGGTACTGGCGATAGTCGCTACCAGTAGTGCATACGAAATGAATGTCAGCCCCGGTGTCGCCTTTTGCGGTGACTTTATGTATAGCGCAAGTGAGACGACAAAGGTAACCAGAGCAATAACTGCGGTAACGAGGTCAACCGAAAAAATTCGGGCTACGACAGAAGTTGGCAGAAAATACACACAGGCAAATAATCCAACAACGGCAATCGAAACGAACATTGTCGCCTCGGTTATTCGCCGGTGCCAAAATCGTGTCAGCGTGATCGGCTGCAAGTCGTTACTGCCCCCTATTTAGTACTGCCCGTATTATGTCAAAACAGAAGTAAAAATGCTATTGTTTTTCGCTCTCGAGGGAGTATAGTGAAAACACAACCTGAACGGGAGCCAGATAAACATGGTGAATGTCGCAGAATATGCATTTGATAGTGTCTTCCCTACCACCGAAGATTTGTGGGAGCGGAACGGTGCAAATATTGTAAATGGCGTCCCGCATTTTGATAATCTTGAGATTGATGGCGATCCAACGGAGTACTCCGTGCGTAACCTCTACGCAAAAGACCGATTTCGCCGGAAGAAAATCGGTTCGGCGATTCTTCTTGGGTATACCATGAACGATGGCGTAGATAGGCTTGTGTCGGTGCGCACCCTTGATGACGGCTATCGCAGCGATGCCGATATGATTGCAACTACCAGTACCGCTCTCACGACGACCGTTGGCGGGTATGCAGGACGCCGTGATGATCGGATTGCTCGGGAAGTTGGCTTACAAACGGTAACAATCGGAGCCGAAGGCAGCACGAATGAACGGCTGCTTTCTTCTGA
>JAUPVA010000016.1 GCA_030917245.1 Patescibacteria group bacterium | reverse complement strand
TACTGCCTTGGACGTCTATCGAGCCCGTACCCTTCCTTCGAGTGATTCAGAGGCGGCTATAAGCATGACGAATGTTTACTCAACAGTACTACCAGCGACAGTAGACCATCTTTCTATTCGTACAGGTGGCCGATTTGTGGTTGCACAGTATGCGGGTGGCGTACAGACTTACGATATAGAGCTCAAGAAACAAAATCTCACAAGCTTTAAAGCACCGGTCAGCGGCGAGTTGCGATGGCTCGACAAATACCACTTTTATCTTACGACCGGAACAAATCTCGATGTCATGGAATTTGACGGAGGAAACGGACATACGATCACCGGTTTATCGACACAATTGGATGCCGTACAGAGCGACGATGGTAAATTCATTTACAGCCTCAATACGAGTGAATCAGGATTCGTGTTGCAGCGAAGCCGTATGATTGTCGAATAGTATTTATCCGCCGAATATTCTCTCAAGCAGAGTTGGCGAGTTGCCCGGCATAACCGATTGACCGGCTTGCCCACTATCAGCTGGCGCATTTGACGCAGATGCTGGGTTGGGGCTAATTTGTTCTGCCGTCACCAATAAGCGGTTTAATGCTGTGCCAAGTGGCGTACAGGTAATAAGAGTTACTTCCGGTTTGGTGGTTGGATACACCAAAGCACTCACATCGGTAGGCTTGACCACGTTTGTTCGGGTTACATTGTAGGTATAGCGGATTCCTTCGTAGTGCACATAAAAGATGTCGCCAGGTTTAAGTCGTTCGAGTAATGCAAATACGAATTTATACTGTCCACTATCAATGAAATCATTGCTGGAGTGTCCTGAAATAACCGTGTTACCCACCTGCCCCGGCTTACTATTTGCACCAGGAATACCAAAGTATGCAACCCCACTCTCCATTGCTTTCAACTGTGAAGCTTGGTCCGGGGTGGTGTTGTAGTTAACGGGAACATTCACGTTGATTTTAGGTATAATCAAACGCGGTTCCGGGCCGACTTGCAGCGAAGCATTTGGGTCGATGACGATATTTTGAGGATCAATCTCTCCGGGAGTTACATACGCCTTTACGTTGGCAATGATTGCACGGTTATACTGCATGAGTGAGAATAGTAACAGCACAACCAGGGCTGCCGTTAATGGTACAAAATGCTTGCTGGCGCGCACCCTGCCGGCACCTTTTCGGACTTTCGATAGAAGCTGTGAGCGGAGATCGTGCATGGCTTCTTGTTGGGTCATTTCTTCCGGATCGCCGGCCGCAAAACTCGCACTCTGTTGAGTTGTGGCAGATTGCTTAGTTTGCTCGGTATAGGCCTGATGTACCTGCTGTACCGCACCTACGTAGTACTGTTCGTAGTATTTACGGTAATAATCTTGCCATGCCGTATGATATTGCTGCCACTGGTCTGCGTGGGTAGCTCGTTTGGCGTCATGCGTACGTCGGTAAGTGGTAGGAATTTCACTGGCAGCCTGCGGGTCTGCTTGGTCAGAGTATATGGAATCAAGTTGCGAACGGGCAATATTAGCAGCAGCCGCTTGACTGGCTGATGAGCCGCGTAGCGGCGCCTGTATATTGCCGCGCGGATCGCCGCTGCTGATTTGTCGATCTTCAGGTCGCATTACTATAGATTCCCACTTGCCATTATTGTACAATATCAGGAGTGAATTGAGTATGCCGCGGTGGTGGAATTGGTAGACACGCCGGACTCAAAATCCTGTGAGCATTAGCTCGTGCCGGTTCAAGTCCGGCCCGCGGTACCAGATTGTCATTAAAAATAGCCGTTTGTGAGCGGCTTTTTTTGTTAACTCAGTGCCTTTTGTATGACAAACCCGCTTAGGCGATCGAGTGTAGAGAGTGATCGGCTGTCTAACGTATCACCGTTATTTTCGGCAATCAACATACGGAGTGTGGTGAACTTTTCGTCATGGTATGGCCAAGCCGAAGCCTTAGTCTGGTTCGCCATATCGTTGCCGGTTATAACGGGAATTGAGTAGTCATCGGCATGAGTTGCCTTAACCTGAAAAGGATTGCGTCGCCGAAGAACGTTTTTAGGACGCTGGTCGAAAACAATACCATCAGATTTAAGCTCCCTGCGCTCTTCATATTCGTCATCGTAGGCCATAGTCGGAACGGCAAAAATTTTGGCAGATTTAGGACGATCGACAAGGCCGATAGCCGTAGCTTCATGAAGGAATCCACTGAGTTGAGTTGCCGTGCCGCGCAATTGCGTTGATGTGTTTGTAAGCTGAATATCGTTAACGGCATCAAACTGCTCAAGGGCTTCTTGGGCCACAGCTAAGCCTTCGGAATACGATCCAGCAATGTCTATTTGCTGGGCAGCGCGTTTCGCTTGACCAGAAGTAAGACTCACATTAATAACCCCACTATATACGATGGGAAGGACGTATGCTGCGAGTAGGCGTGCACGATAGTGTAAAAAAGGCTGAGCATCAGCATTCGCTTCGGCTGCGTTGCGAAGCCGTGATCGTACACCCCACATCACTCGTTCAGACGGCTGTTCGCCGCGAAGTGCTTGCATGCTAACTTCCTCGAGGGCCTGATTAGCGAGGATATACTCAACCGGCCGCTGTTTCTGAGCGGAGATGGCAGTAATTTCTCGATAGGTTTGTACCCGTTCGGCTGTCATTCTTATATTATACCATTAATAGTAATATAAAGCAATTTAGATTGTTGAACGGGAAGCTATACTTTGGGTAACTGCTTTAAGAATGTCCGTCTGATTCCAGAGTGCATATGCGCTTGCCTCTGCAGCAACGGTACCTCGCCATATAGCCATAGGGTTGTTCCAGGGTTGAGTAATGACGCTACCTGCCTGAGCAATGACGAGAGTGTCTTTATGCAGCGTCATAATAGTGCATGGATAGGTAGTGGTGAATTTATGCATAGCCTCGACAAGCTGCAATAGCTGCATGTTAAACGTGAGCATTTTTGGATAATAGACACCCTGAAATAATTTCTGCACCTGAGCGAAGCTTGCAATAATAAGCGTATCGGGTCGTTCAGCCAGGAGGCCAGGATTATTTTTAACTAGGTCGATTGCATCACGGGTTACTATGATTAAGCCTTTGTATGTCGATATAAACTCCTCGTACGCCAACGCCGTCTCGGCATTTCGCCCTGCATCGCCAATGAGAAGCACGCCATTTGCCCAGTCGCTTACTGCGCGTAATTCCGGCAAGGCTTCTTTAGATAAGCCTCCGCTTGGGGTGCAGGCCGCAAAGATTACATCAATCATGGTCGGAGGAATTGATTTTTTCAAGCAGTCTGGAAGCATGACTTTCACCTGCCCTACCCCTGTTTTGAGGGCCGTTTGATAGGCTTCGGCAACTCCAGCGAAGCCAAGCTTATTTCCGCCGACTACTAATAGGGCGCCTGATTGATCGCGTCGTTCAGGCTTACTCCACTCGATATCAGGAAATAGTGGTTTCGAAGGTTCCTGACGCTGCCAGTAGGAGTGGTTCATGGACGTTCCTACTAGAGCCCGGCCATGTACAAGAAGATTGCAAGTAGAATAACTCCGAGTATCAGAGCCACAAACAATGCCGCTGGTACCATGAGCAGTAGCCAACTAAGTACATGAGCTGGAGGTTTAGGCTGGTTTTGGTCAGTAGTCTCGCTTAGTTGCCGGTACAGGACGGCGACGCACCCAGGCCAAAACACGAACGTTGCCAAGCCTTGGCTTATCAAATTCCAGGCCCACGTACCCCCATACGTGGTGAGCCATCCGCCTTTTACTAACTCACTACTACGACGTATGGCTGCGTTGCCGCGCTTGCCTTCGGCAAAAAATACAGTTCCCGACAGAATATATCGGTTCATCATGATTATGCCGGGGATGATAAAAAGGAGTGACCACAGTAGCACTTTGACGGTAATGAGAAGGTATAGCCAGAGGTAGGATGGAAACACCTTTATGAGGGCGTTGAAACTTTGCTTTAAGGTTGTTTGTCCGCCTTTTGCCACTGTCGCCGCTGCGTGCTCCAGAACTCCAAATAAGAGCAAGGCTACGACAAAATAAACGGCCATTGCAACAAAGATTATCGCAAGAACAGCTCCTACTTCCCCTAGTGAAGAAACACTGCTGCTGTATGACTGCTCCTGCGCCTGAGCGTCCATTTCATCGATGATAGTGGAAACGATTGACGCAATTGTTGCAAAGATAAACAGGACAGAGGTAACAACAATGGCATAGATGCCAACACTCTTTGCCTGAGTGAAAATAAGCTTCAGTCCCTCGATGCCAATCATAAAAGGGTTGTTTTCGTAGTTCGATAACGGTTTTGCAGACATGTGGCTGACTCCTTATTCTACCTCGTATGATAACAGACTGGCTGCTCGAGCGCGCATGCCAGATGCTTCAGCTGGAGGTAGTGCGGAGCGAGACTTCTGTTGATCAACAAGTGCAATTAACTGTTGCGCGGTGCGTGTAACGTCATTTTGACG
Organism: Patescibacteria group bacterium; assembly: GCA_030917245.1. Taxonomy (GTDB): domain Bacteria; phylum Patescibacteriota; class Saccharimonadia; order Saccharimonadales; family Saccharimonadaceae; genus UBA1020. Next base: position 97 of record JAUPVA010000016.1, on the reverse strand, counting down.
GTTTATGAGCCAGTGACTTTGGTTTTTCTGCTCGAGTGACCAGTCAATCGACAGCACGGCCTCGGCTAATCGCTTGTTGCGTTCCTCGCTTGCTACC
>JAUPVA010000015.1 GCA_030917245.1 Patescibacteria group bacterium | reverse complement strand
GATAGTCTGCAATTAATTCATTCTTCGCAATGCTCGCCGATCCCACAAGGACAGGACGGCCAGCTTTGTTATGCTCTTTAATGACTTCAGCAACCGCCTTGAGCTTTCCTTTTTCGGTTTTAAAAATCAAGTCTTGCTTGTCGATACGTGCGATTGGTCTATTTGACGGAATTTGAATAACGTCAAGACTGTAAATTTGCTGGAACTCTTCGGCTTCAGTAAAGGCAGTACCCGTCATTCCTGAGAGTTTTTTATACAAGCGGAAATAGTTTTGGAACGAAACTGTAGCCAGCGTCATGCTTTCAGACAATACGGGAACATTTTCTTTGGCCTCGATTGCCTGGTGAAGTCCTTCGTTATAGCGCCGACCCTGCATCAAGCGACCGGTGTGTTCGTCAACGATAATAACTTCTCCGTCATTCGTCACAACATAGTCTTTATCGCGCTTAAATATGACCTGCGCTTTGAGCGCTTGGTCTAGGTGATACACTGTTCGAACATATTCAGGAGTAAACAGATTCTTGATACCGAGCATCTTTTGAATTCGCTCAACGCCCTCATCACTTAATGACACGCTCCGACGTTTTTCATCAAGGATATAATCTTTTTCGGTCAATTTTGCCGCTACCTTGGCAAACTGATAATAACTGTCTGGATTCTCGGCTGCTGGCGCACTAATAATCAATGGCGTCCTTGCCTCGTCGATAAGAATAGAGTCCACTTCGTCAACGATTGCAAAATTCAGTTCTCGTTGCCGTAGCAACTCAACGTCATCTACCATGTTGTCGCGCAAGTAGTCAAAACCGAATTCATTGTTCGTTCCGTACGTTATATCGGCAGCATAAGCTTCCTTACGAGTGACGGGGCGGAGTTTTCGAAGCTGTGGATCGTCATGAGCTTCATTATCGTATGTAGGGTCATACACAAAACTTGCGTCGTTAATAATGACACCGGTCTGCATGCCCAAGAAATGATAGAGCTCACCCATCCAGCTCGCATCACGTTGCGCAAGGTAATCATTTACGGTAACGACATGCACGCCTTTGCCTTCAAGTGCATTCAGGTAGGTTGGCAGAGTGGCGACAAGTGTCTTGCCTTCACCTGTTTTCATTTCGGCAACGTTGCCTTCGTGAAGTGCCATGCCGCCAATGAGCTGTACATCAAAATGACGCATACCTAGCACACGATCTGAGGCCTCGCGCACGAGCGCAAAAGCTTCAGGAAGTATGTCGTCTATCGTCACACCCTTTTGTTGAAGACGCTTTTTTAGGACTTCGGTCTGCTTGCCAAGGTCCGCTTTCTTCATTTTTTTGTACGTATCTTCAAGTACATTTATAGCTTCGACTCGTTTTTCAAGTCGCTTAATAATGCGGCGCTGCGGATCGCCAAATACTTTCGTTAAAACAGATTGCCTAGTAATCGTTGGCATTATTCCCTCTCGTTCTTCAGTCAGTTCCAAAAGCTACGGTTCATTATACCCCGAACCGGCCATGCATAAAAGACCGTAAACCCCTGTCCGGTTACTTTTCTTGCCCGACGATACATCTTAGAGGATGTTCATGAAACCGGCGAGTGCAACCATTACAACGACTGCACTAAAAACACCGGCCGAGAAACATGTGATGAGCTGTTGAACCATGTTTGTTTTCAATTCCCCTTACCCTTATATTCTTTTATCCTATCAGATGAAAGTGGGTATATTCAACATGTTGCTACATTTCTGGCTGCTGTTCGCGAGCATAGCTACGCTTAAAGCGTGACAGTACCGAACGGCTTTTCCCTACATGCGGAATATGAAGCTCTTTATATTTACGAAGTTGAGCAACTACTTTAGATTCAACAATATCAACTGCGGCTAGCATATTCACCGTTGAGTCCTTAGCAGACAGCTTCTTCTCGGGCACATACAAAATGACTTCGGCTTCATATTTGTTGCCGTTATTGCGATTTACTTCCTTTAGAATGACTTCAGCACTCACACTTTTACGAGCGTGACGCGGGAGAAACCTGTCTAACCGTCCAATCTTTCTTGTTACATATTTTTTCGTCGTTTCATCAAGGTCATATTTTACCCCGGTGATTGCGATTGATTGGATCATAGGTACCCCTCCTTTTTATTCGAAGTTCTGGTACTTCTAGTATAGCACTTCGTGGAGGGTTATTATTTCACAACCCTAATAGTGCTGGACCCAGAACCATACGGCCCTACAGACGGAGCAGCACAAGCACCCGAGAGCTGGTTAGACACACCAGTAGTCTCCCCTCGCCATATCAACATATACATTTTACCGTCACCTACGCCGCAGTAGCCACTACCATAGTTACCGAAGTAGGCATAGTTATATGCGGCTGTATTTGTCATGACATCAACATTTTGTGAATCAGTTGGGTCACGCGGCAGCTTGCTGATGTATTTCGGAACTAATGCACTTGAGAGACTGCTGTAATATGGGTGTACTTGTGAGTTAGCTAACGTCCAACTAGAATCAGCCGAGGTGCTCCAACTTCCATTGATTGTCGAGCTACCACTCCCAATAATAAGTGGGTACGTACCGTTGTCGGTGTAAAATAGCTCGAGTGCTTTGGTAATGGTCGCGACATCAGTTTTCCTATCCGCGTCCCGAGAACGTTGCTGCACACCGGCGTATGCGACAATTGTTATAGCTGCGAGAATGCCAATCACTACTATAACTACCAGGAGTTCAACAATCGTAAATCCGCTTCGCGATACCCTTGCGATTTTCATATAATAACAAGTTTAGCACAACCGCGAAGCACTGAATTCTACAGTAGTTCGCGGCCGCCGAGAAATGGCTGCAGGACCGCAGGGACTCGTACGTCGCCCTCGGCAGTTTGATAGTTCTCAATAATGGCCACCATAGCTCGTCCTAAGGCAAATGCTGTTGCATCGTTTGTGTGAACAAGCTGCAACGAGCTGCCAACGCGAACACGAGTATTAAGACGTCTTGCCTGGTAATCAGTCATATAGTCAGCCGTATGCGTTTCTCGGTATTTACCCTGCCCAGGCAGCCACGCTTCCATGTCAACTCCACGGGCATTTGGTTTACCGATATCGGCGGTGCACTTTTGTAACACATGATACGGAAGTCCGAGCTGCTGTAGTAAATATTCTTGAACAGCTACAAAAAACTTGTGTTCGTCGTAACTTGTACTTGCCAGTGAAAAACTTTCCATCTCAAGCTTATCGAACTGATGCATTCGAATAATACCTTCCATATCCTTACCATACGTACCGGCTTCCTTACGGAAGCTGGTGGCAAGTCCCAAATAGCGAATAGGAAGCTGATCCTCGGTAAAAGTTTCATTCGCATGCATACTGCCCAGTACGTGCTCCGCACTGCCCTGCAGCCAAAGCTCCTCACCTTCAATTTTATAGCGGTCGTCACGAGGCTCCAGGCGATCCATTTGATCGTACGGCTCAGTCTTAATCATTAGCGGGGGGACAACAGGGACAAATGGACGCGTAGATATGTCGAGCCCAGCGTCTGAAATAATTTGAGAAATAATTGTCTGGTTCGTCAGGCTGCTCATAACAAACTGGACGATTGCCTGTTGTAGAAGGACCATGTCACCCATGACGTATGCGAATCGGCTACCTGCAACTTTTGCCGCCCGTTCCTTATCAAGCCACCCTTTTGCATCGGCGATTTCATAGTGATTTTTTGGAATAAATTCAAAAGTAGGTATATCACCCCAAGTTTTAATTTCGACATTATCGTCTTCACTCGTACCGACCGGTACATCATCGGTGGGCATGTTCGGTACTTTTTTCAGTAGCTTCAAAAAAGCAACTTCGGCATTTCCTAAGTAACCTTCTCGCTCCGATAACTCAATTTTTATCTGACGACCTTCAT
>JAUPVA010000014.1 GCA_030917245.1 Patescibacteria group bacterium | reverse complement strand
TCGCTTGAGTCGCGGCTCGAAGATGCTCGCTTGAACGCAGCCTATGACCGCACATATGCCCGCGAAATGACCTATGCGTTGAAAACACTCCAAAGCGATATGACTGTGCTTTACAAGAAGTCTCGTAGCAAGTCGCTCAAAACAGCGCTCGATACCGGTTACGAAAATCTTGCCCCGCTCACGAAAGATTTTGAAAACTTTAACGCTTCGTAACTAAAGAGAGGCGCTGGCTACTAGGTCATAACTGAGGCGCGCCAAATCCTTAATTTCGTCATCGCTCAGTTGACCGGTGCAAATTACGGTGTTCCAATGCTTCTTGTTCAAATGGTAGCCAGGAACGACAGTTTCGTACTTTTCTCGCAGAGTCTCAGCCAGAACCGGATCACACTTTAGACTGACACGGAGCGGATTTGAACCATCGGCTATCAGCGCAAATAACTTGCCATCCTCTGATTCTTTGTGCCCCACCTTGTACACACTAGTACCTTCCCCGAACGGAAAATCAAGCCAAGTGTTGGGAAACTCTAATAAAAAACTCTCGAGCTCTTTATGTGTCATACCTTCACCCTTTTAAGGTAGTACTGCAGCTCTTCAATGCTGCCACGAATGTCTTCAAGGGCCCTATGAGCTTCCGGCTTAGCGAATCGCTTCTTGTATTTGCCGTCAAAGACGACCTTCCAGGCACTTACATCTAGCATGCGGTAATGCAAGCGCTTATCAAGTCGAGGCCACTCATTTTCGATGAACTTACGATCTTGATGGATTGAGTTTCCTGCCAGTAGGACGCGCGTATCAGCGTCAAAATGCTCCTCAATAAAAGCCAAGAGTTCGCTTTCAACAGTACGACCGTTTTTTCCGTCGATATTTTGTGCAATTAATGCATCTCGTACGCTTGGGAACTTCTCCCAAAATTCTCCCACCATGCGTTGCTCAACCAGACTCGAGCCAACCTTTTTCACCGCCGTATAAGCGGCAATCTCATTAAAATTCCAGTCGGTAGCAATAGCAGCAACTTCAAGAATTCGATCTTCCTTTGGGTCAAGACCGGTCATCTCTAAGTCTATCCAGAGTAATGTGGCACGTTTCATAGTCTTAATTATAACTTACCGTTCTTTTTATCTTGAGAGAACTGCCAGAGCGTCTGCGTCTTACGTCCGATTGTGATCATGACCTTTCGCCCATCTTTTAGCTTTAAGGTATTGCCGAGTTCTAGCAGCTCAATTACCCTCGCCTTCGAAGCATGCTTCAAGTACGGCGCTCCGCTCTTGTAAGATATCTGAAGATTTATCCCCTTCCACTCGAAGGAATCCGGTGAGCGGTCCATTATTGCTTCAACTGTCGTTTCGTCAATATAGTTATTCATTCCCATTTCGTTCGAAAGCATATGGCGACGCAATTTGTCGTCAAGTTGTCCTGGGCTTAAGACAGTCCGCGTTGCTAATTTACGTAAGATTGAATCAATTTCGTCTTGGGTAATACGCGGAACAGACGTATCTCTATGCCAGAGCCGCTCGAGCTGTCGTTTGGTATCGTTCAGCTCTTTAAGCGCCGAACCAGGTCGATTTCGTGATTCACGTAAAATCATATCGCGAAGCTCGGGTGTCCACTCCGCATCAATTTCTCGCCATTGATCAATCGGAACCGTTTGTCGAAACGCTAAACGTTGTTTCACTTTTGGCTTGCCATCACGCCATACGGTTGCCTCATCCTCCCATACGCACAACTCTGCCGCCATCCGGCCAAGCTGCATTGCGGACGTTACATGTACATCTTGCAAAATGTGTTTTTCTTGTCGTGTTCCGACAGAGGGAATCTTATACGGCGTTCCGACCACATACAGCGCAGAGCCACGCACTAAGCTTCGATCACTTAATACTCGCTGCGTAACACTTCTACCGAGTGCTTCTGAGGTTCGTCGGTACTCTCCCCCATTTTGTCGGTACACGAAATCGACTAAGCCAGAAACCACTGCATCACTCAATTGTTCACGAGTATTTTGGTCAATCTCTACCGGCAGCGAGCGAATTGGAACATTCATGCGACGCAACAGTTTTTCGTGGTTCTTGCGGGCATCGAGCACATTGCGCGGATTAAGATCCATACCTGCAACAATACCCATATTGTAATTATCTTGAATGGAAAGATACATCTGTAGCTGTGAAAGATAATCCGAACTTCTATCGGGTGCTATCGTGCGCCACTCTTTACCAGCTCCAAACGTATAGTTTGGTAATCCTCCGGTTTCCATAGCCGCAACCATTGCTGCAGTGTATGACTTTGCTTCTTGGCTGAAGCCTTGCTCCTCTGCATAGGTCAGCATGCGAGCAAAACTCGGCCGTACCGGGAATTGATTCATTCGGCGTCCGCGTTGCGTTACCACATTATTAGCATCGAAGGCCCCTAGCACGCGCAACAGGTTAGCAGAGCGCTTTAATACTTTGTCGCTGATAGGGTGGTACAGTTCAATGTGCTTAATATCAAGTCCAGCAGCGGCCATCGCAAGCGTACTTTTATCTGCATTAGTTCGTAGAATCTCAGGAATAGGATAATCTAGCCTGCCCTGCTTGGACACTTTATGGTATTGCTCATCAAGACCGACAAATCGGAATACTCCGAGCGTGTCGTCACTACGTTTTTTCTTACGCATTTCGCTCGATATGTATCGTGTCAGTGTATAGTAGCCGTCGTGAGTCCGGCCACATCGCCCCGCACGCTGCATACAATCAGCTCTTGATATATGGTTGAGTTCTAAACTTTGGACACCATCATCATCAATCATTACCCGTCGCTCAAGGCCGGAATCGATTACCACATCGACGTCCGGAATGGTTATGCTAGTCTGAGCTACGTTGGTGGCACAAATGATTTTGGGGCCGTGATACGTTCGAGTAATCGCCTCTTGTTCCTGGGGCGACATGTCGCCATGAAGTGACAGCAACACGACGCCATGAACCCCGTTATCCATTAACATACGATGAATCTGGTCTTTCGTGTCCTCGATCTCGCGCAATCCTGGTAGGAACACCAGAACAGTCTTGTCGGCAGTTGCATGTTTCACCGCTTCCCTCACTACGTCCGACTCGGGCTCTTCGGTCATCTCAACAGTATGGGTTCTTCCTGGAATTTCAATAATCGGTGGTCGACGATTGTCGCAAGTGAAGTACTGCGCGAGCGCATTCGCATCAATAGTTGCACTCATAATGACTACTCGAAGACGGGGCTTTTCTTGCGACATCTTGCGGACCAATGCAATCAGCAGCTCCATGTTCGTATTCCATTCATGGACCTCGTCAATAATCAGAACTTCGTTTTCAATCTCGTCGCGCTCATTAAGTTCTTGCACAAGTCGAAGCCCATCGGTAACCACGGCAATCCGCGTCCGGTCATTTATCGTATTGTTCCGCGCCGTCTGATAGCCTACGTGTCCATAGCCTTCAGTTTCGAGTGACCCAACCAATTCGCGATCTATCTGCTCAGAAAGCATTTGTGCAGCTATGCGTCGAGGCTGAGTCATGACGACATCGTAGCCTTGTTCGAACAAATACTGCGGCACCTGCGTGCTCTTACCTGCCCCTGTTTCAGCGACAATAATCGTTATCAAGTTGTCACGGACTGATTCAATAATCTGTGATTTATAATCGCTGACCGGTAGCTCAGAGTTACCTAAGTCAACATCAGTTCTTCGTTCAGGAACTGCCAGGTCGAGATTTGGCTTACGGATGATGCCCAGTCGTTCTGCCATCTTACGCCGCAGGTCGTGATTAATTTCACCCTGAGGCATACCGCCGGCTTCAGTCACACGAGAGCTAATACGTCGTTCGACGTCACGAGTAAAGCCGATTTCACGATGACGATCCCGCCGCATCCAGATTCCCCCGCCACCCGGTTGTTATCTGGTTTTAGCTTAGCACTAGACTACGAGTGATTGAATGTCACAGCGCGATATTACAACGCTTTTTTTGATTCAAAGTTCAAACAGACTGAATTTATACAGTAATGCCGCCCGTTTGGAGAGCTGTCGTCAGGAAACAAATGACCCAGGTGACCGCCGCAACCACCACATAGGACCTCGGTTCGCTGCATGCCATGACTATTGTCATCTCGAAGCGTAACCGCACCGTTATGAGCAGCTTCACTAAAGGCAGGCCACCCTATAAGGCCCGGTATCGTGGATTCGTATTTTGAATCGCTAATAAACAACTTATTGCCACATGCAGCGCAGGCATAGGTACCGTCCTCATAAAAATTAACGAACTCACCAGATCCAGGCGCTTCTGTTCCCTGTTTTCGAAATACCTCATATTGCGTCGGGCTTAATTTTGCCTTCCAGTCATCGTCTGTCATGAGATATCCTGTTGCTTAGCTGAAGTCAGAGCCTTCGTGTACCAAATTATGTCATTCAGTACGTTTTGTAACTTGTCATCGTTGAGTTGATTGTCGATACTTGAATTGCCTTGCTCATCCAATGAATCGGTAACCTTGCCGAAATACGTCACGGTCGCAGAGATTGCGAATGAACCCATGTTGCTGTTGAGCATTTGGCGTAGGTGCTCATTGGCTCGCACCCCACTGTTTACGCCATGAGAGACAATCGCCACTGGCTTACGAATCAGCTCTCCGTGCGTGTGGTCGAAAGCATTCTTTAGCACAGCCGGAATAGTGTGGTTATACTCGGCCGTCACGATGATTATTCCGTCCGCTTCTTGGAGCTCACCGAGCCATTGCCGAGTACCTTGCGTCAGCTGTCGATTCGCCTCCCACGGAGCTTCGTTGAGGAGTGGAATATCGTAGTCTTTAAGGTCAAGTAGCTTAAACTGAGCGTCGCTGCGATTCTGTGCCGCTTGCATCACCCATTTAGCTAGACGAGGAGTAACGCGTCCCTGTCTGGTCGTTCCCACTATAACCGCAATTGTCATGCGCACCTCCTGTAGTGTTATTATACCCTGCTTCTAAAACACTCCGACCGAAGACGGAGTGTTTTTATGTACAAGCCCAGACTACTAGCTCTTCTTTTTATCGAGACGATCTAGCTTCGCAGCATGAATAATGAGATACACGACGAGTGCAGTAGCAAGTAGTGTTATGAGAGAACTAAGGATTGCGCCCCAACCAAACACCAATTCTTTATCGCCATTCTTCAGACCTGTCTCCCACATGATTCCAGACAAGTCAGCCCCGCCGAGTAAAAACCCAACGATTGGGTTAATGAAGTTATCGACAATCGACTTAACGCTCGCGCCGGCTGCAGTACCAACAGCCAGACCGACTGCAAGACCAATTACGCCCTGCTCACGAATGAAGTTAAAGAAACCGGAAGCATGTCCTCCGCTGATAACCGATGCTTTTGCCTGAGCTGCTTCTGCACGAGCTTTCGCGGCTTCCACGCGGGCTTTAGCTGCTTCACGCTTTGCAGCGGTCGCTGTCTTCGCACTGCTAGATTTACTTGTAGCCATATTGCGCATCTCCTCTATATACCTAGTTTGAAAGAAGTATAGCACCATTACTGGTGCTATAGATAAATCGTTGTAACCCGAGGGGCGACCGTAGGCAGGATCACTGCTTTTTTGGTCGCCCCCCATGGGGTGCACAGGCCAACGAGGGTAATCGTCAGCTCTGGCTGAGTCGGAATGTGGTCGGCTGACCCATGTCGCCGCAACCCTGGGGCTCTGCCCTGAAGCGTCGCACCTGACGACGGTGAATCAAGCTACCGAGTGCCTTCTTCACCTGGGTCTTGCTCCAGCCATCGTTGAGCCCTGCGGCCTCTCGAAACTGGCTGGCACTGTCCACGGTGATACCACCTCCACGCTCTTCGAGCGTGATGAGAATCTCGTCACACAGTACTTCATCTGCCATTATTCCTCCCGGTTTGTAAGGTGCTGCCAGAAAACGGACCATCCGCCTTCTAGTATCGTTCGAAAGAAAGAACCGCCGAGGATGTCCCTCAGCGGCGATGTTCGTTCGATTGGTGTGGAACTACGCGGCCGAGGGCGTCATGAAGCGGACGATTAGAATGAGTCCGAATTGCTTCATATATGCTCTCATAGGGTGTTCCTGGTTGGAGATTATACTCTTTGTTATGCAATATAACAAGGGTTAAAGCTGCTCGGGAGCCTCGATGCCAAGAATAGTGAGCCCGTCGGCAAGTGTAGCCGCGTATTGTTGCACCAGACCAATCCGTACCGACTCTCGTTCGTCCCCGACAATACGCGACGATTCATAAAAGCGGTTAAAGGCTTGCGCCAATTCATACAAGTACGCGCAAATATGGTGCGTCATCAGCTCGCGAGTCGCCCTCTCAAGCACTTCATGATATTCGCCCAATTTGCGAAGTAGCTGTCGTTCATTCTCATCAAGTTGCTGGGTATATTCGGCAGCTTTTGTTGCCTTGCGAAGAATACTTCGAGCACGGGCGTGTGCATACTGCAAATACGGACCAGAATTTCCATTCAAGCTGACAGTTTCTTCTACATCGAAGGCAATGTCTCCACCGAGCCGATATTTTGCGAACACATATTTTATTGCTCCCAAAGTCACCGCTTCAATCTGCGACTCGTCTTGCACCAAGGCTCGCACTTTTGTGCGGACAAGATCAATAACATCCGCCGCTCGACTCACATTCCCGAGTCGAGAACTCATTTTACTGCCATCGCCAAATCTGACGGTGCCATTTGTTAAGTGGGTCATGTTACCTGTTAACTCAGGACGAAATATTTCGGCAGCTGCAAATACGACACGCATATACTCTGCTTGGTCATTGCCCGTGATGAGTATGCGCTTATCGAAGTTGTAGTCGGCCTTTTCTTGCCAAATAACCCCAATATCTTTGGTTTCGTACGTCGGCAAGCCCTTACTTGTAACGAACACTCGCGTATGTAAATGTTTCGACTCATCGCCTTCGAATACAACTGCACCGTCAGACTCTTTTAACGTACCTTTTTGTAATTGTTCGGCTACAACCTCCATGCCAGTTGGTGCCGTGGCGCTTTCAGGGTAGTAACGCATATGGTCGACTTTTATCAGGTCGTAGAACGCATCAAAATATTCGTAACTCCATTGCCTTGTGGTCCAATATACTTGGGCCAATGCCGATTCGTGGTCCTTGGCAGTGTGTAATCCATAAATAGTTACGTTAAGCTGATCTATTTCCTGCTTAGCTTGCTCGTCGTCTTCGTACGCCGAAGCTCCTTTCACATACATCCGGCTGATCCACGCAGCCCGTGCGAATGGTGACTCCTCCACCTCGGCAAGTTTGTCGGGGTTAATTCCGCCGAGCTCGGCTATCATTCCCCATAGACATTTCGCCACGTGCAGTCCTACATCACCACCAAAGCTGGTGCGCGTAACATGAGCGCCTGAGCGCTCCATTATTCGAGCGAGAATATCACCAAAAATCGTCTGATATAAATGTCCGGTGTGCAATTCTTTAAAGGCATTTGGACAACTATATTCAATGACGTAATTAACTCCCTCATTAATTGACGAGGCTGGTGTTTTAGCCAACCCCCACAATGTTTCATCGCTTAAACGGAGGTTAATGAACCCAGGCCCGGCTACATCCACTGCAGAAAACTTTTTTGTTTCGCGCAGTGCTTCGGCAATCATTTCAGCGACTTCGCGAGGGTTCTTACTCAGCTTATTGCCCAGCTGCAGCGCCACATTAGAAGCAAAATCACCGAATTTCGGGTCGGGACGAGTCAAAACAATCTCGACTTCAAGACCGAATAAATCTTTTATAACCGTTGCAATGACTTCGTTCATCTCTAGGTAGTATACCAGAGGTGAAGATATAAACCGTCGCCAAAGGTAGTC
>JAUPVA010000013.1 GCA_030917245.1 Patescibacteria group bacterium | reverse complement strand
TAGTGATCGATTGTGAGGTAGCCGATTGCCCCAAAAATTAGAGCAACACTTACGATGATCAAAGGAAGAAATCGTTTCATTAGTTTAATTGTAGCACGGCACTTTTCAGTAAAGGGCAAAGATGATACAATGAAACAAATCACTAACTCCGTAAAGGTATTCCAAGAAAGGGAAGAGAGATGGGAGACAAATTGTCTTTAAAGTTGGATGAACGTACTGTTCATGGTAAAAAAGTTGCAAAACTGCGACACGAAGGGTTTGTGCCGGCGGTCGTTTACGGCCCGGGAATTGACCCTGTCAGTGTTCAGGTTGAAGACCGAGTCTTTACAAAACTGTACCGCCAAGCCGGTACATATACGCCAGTGCACCTGACTATCGGTTCGAAGAAAAGAATAGCTATGATTAAAGACGTTGACCGTGACCCTGTTCGCGGTACTGTTCGCCACGTGTCTTTCCATGCCGTAAAAGCGAATGAACCTGTTGTAGCCGAGGTGCCAATTCATCTTATGGGCGAAGGCGAATCAGAGGCTGAAAAGAGCGGACTGGTAATTCTTCAGGCACTCGATAAAATCGAAGTAAAGGCATTGCCTATGGACTTACCTGAGGCGATTGAGATTTCGATTGTCGGACTAAAAGAAGCGGGCGAAAAAGTCACTTTAGGTGATGCAACACTTCCAGAGGGTGTTGAGTTCATCGATCACGATAGTGGTCACGGTGACGATGACGAGGAAGAAAAGTCGCATGTTACTGACCTCATGGTCGCAAGCGTCTGGGAGCCTGCCGCGTTGCAAGCGGCTAACGAATCAGCCGCCGGAGACGCTACTGACGTGTCAGATGTCGCGTCTGACAATGGTGAAGATACTGACCAGAACTCACAAGCGCCAGAAAGTATGCCTGGTGGTAAAGGCCAGAACGAGCCAAAGCAGTCGAACGTTGACGCTGCAAAAGCCGATTAACCACACTGCATCGCATTAAAAATAGACCCCAATCAGGGGTCTATTTTTTTAAAAGAAGCCTACCCCATTACTCTTCAATAAATCCGCCACTTTGATGAGCCCAAAGAGAAGCATAAATGCCATTTTGCTTCAGAAGATCCGCATGAGTGCCATCTTCGACAATGGTGCCGTTTTCTAAAACGACAATTCGGTCAAGTTTAGCGATGGTACTTAGCCGATGCGCAATGACAATACTAGTCCTGTTCTTCATAAGTTCATCTAAACTTGCTTGAATCATTTTTTCGCTCTCTGAATCCAGAGCGCTGGTGGCTTCATCGAGCACCAGAATGGGAGCATCTTTAAGGATTGCACGAGCAATAGCGATTCGCTGGCGTTGCCCACCGCTCAATTTAACGCCACGCTCGCCGACTGTTGTATCAAGTTTGTGAGGCATTTTATCAATGAACTCTAGAGCATGAGCACGCTTGGCAGCACGACGAATGTCACGTTCGGTGGCATGAGGTTTGGCGTATGCGATGTTTTCGCGCAAACTTCGATGGAACAGCATTGGTTCTTGGGGGACGTAGGCGATTGATTCGCGCAAGCTGTGCTGGGAAACATCTCGAATATCCTGTCCGGCTATCTTTACATGCCCTTCTAGTACGTCGCTGAACCGCAGGAGCAGTTGTACAATTGTGGATTTCCCAGCCCCGCTGTGGCCGACTAGTCCTACTTTTTGACCTGCTGGGATAGTCAAGTTCAAGTTACTTATGACATTTTCATTCCCGTCCGGATAGCCGTACGAGACTTGCTCAAATGAAATCGTCGGGGCGATAACTGAAAGTGGTTTGGCATCTGGTTTATCGGCAATAACATTTTTTGTGAGGAGCATCTCAGTCATTGGTTGTGCGTCAAGGAAAGACTGATCGTACCCGTTTATAATATCTGCGAGAATGAATAGCTGCGAGCCAACCCGTTGCATATAGGCGATTGCAAAGATGGCGGTCGCGAGAGGTAAGCTATTTTGCTGTATCATATACGCGGCGAATGCCACAACGGCAATCTGAATAATTATCATGAGCATGACCCGTGCGGAACCTTCTTTTACAATGAACCCAATGTCTTTCTTGTATAAGGTGCTGAAGCGCTTAGTTAGTTTTTTAAGTTCGGCTACCTCTCGTTTTTCGGCGGCAAACGTCCTTATGATGAGATTATTAGTTAACGCATCGGCCACCGCACCGTGAATATCACCAACTAATGTTTTACGCTCATGACGCCACGGTGCACGCTTTTTTGTACTCCACCGGATTTGCCAGATTAATAGGGCAATAAGCAACATGACGAGTACGGCAAGTTGCCACGCGTTGACGAGCAAAATGCCAACTCCGGCAATGGTTATACATACAAAACTAAGAGTGCGAATAATAAAAAGATCTTGAATTGAAATGTGACTCCGAATGAAATCTATGTAGCGACTCGTCATAGCACCGATTTTCTGATTAGAAAAGAACTGGTGGTCCTTCTCAATCAGTTGTTCAAAAACTGACTCTCGTTCTTTGCGAAGAATATTAGCTTCGTGGTGCACCATCGCTTGAAAGCCCGCTAAATTCAAGAGACCCGCGATAATACCAGTGACGCCAGCTACAATGAGCCAATTTGTCATGACTTCGTATTGTTGCTGAGCGACGGCGCCAATAGCTTCGCTCAAGAAATACGGCATAATGCTGTCAATCATCATGGCGCCAGTCGGAATACAAATGAGCATTATAAAGAAACTTGTTTTATGCTGGCGAGACTGCTGCCAGTATAAACGGAGCGTTTGTCGATTTATGTTCACTTAAAAACCTTTCTCGTGTTTGTCATTAATTGTTGCCTAAAGACAGGACTGGCAAGGTAACAAGAGGAAGCGCGTAGCGATTCGTAGTACTTTATATAGTATCAGGCACCTCAGTACCGTGCAACAGGGGTAGTATTGACAAAACATATATAAGATGTTAATATTATAAGATAGACGTACCATAGCCTCGCAACGGGGCTCTTTTTATGCCTTTCGATTGAGCGCGAGAAATGCTATAATAACCTCTGTTAATTATGCAAAAAATACTCCTATATTATAAATTTACCCCGCTGAGTGATCCAAGGGCTGTCATGCTATGGCAAAAAGCCGTGTGTGAAGGCTTGAATTTGCGTGGCCGAATACTTGTGAGTGAGCATGGCTTGAATGGGACGGTCGGCGGCGAAATTGAAGATCTAAAAAACTATATTAAGCAGACAAAGCAGTTACCTGGTTTTAAGGATATTGTTTTTAAATGGAGCGATGGAAGTCGCGAAGATTTTCCACGAATGAGCGTGAAAGTAAGGCGTGAATTGGTGGGCTTTAAAAACTCCGATGATGAATTTACCGTGGATGACCATGGGGTGGTCGACGGCGGTGTTCACCTCAAGCCGAAGCAGGTACATGAAATGGTAGAGAAGTATGGCGATGACGTGGTATTTTTCGATGGACGTAACGCTCACGAAGCCAAGATCGGCAAGTTCAAAGATGCAGTGGTGCCGAATACTAACACATCGCGAGATTTTATTGCAGAACTTGAAAGTACTAAGTACGACGACCTCAAAGACAAAAAAGTGATTACCTATTGCACGGGCGGCGTTCGCTGCGAAGTGATTTCTGCGATGATGAAGAAACGCGGCTTTAAAGATGTCTATCAGATTGACGGCGGCATTGTAAAATACGGCGAGGCGTATGGAGATGATGGATTATGGGAAGGCAGTCTACGAGTGTTTGATAACCGAATGACCGTAGAGTTTTCGGATCATGCTAAGACGATTGGCGAATGCACACACTGTGGCCAAAAGACGAGTAATTTTGAAAATTGTGCCTTTACCAATTGCAACGACCTTGTGCTTATTTGCGATTCTTGCAAACGCAATAGTGACCTTCTATTTCATACAGACCAGTGTCGCAACCAAGCTCTACTAACAGTACGCAAGTAATTCGAACTACCAGCTCAAACGGCGTATAATAGGTAACACGAAGAGGCGATCGAACAGCCCCTCATAAACGGAAATCGTAAGGAGGACAGATGTTTGAACAGACCGAAGCGTTTAGTGGATATTCGGTTGACGATATAACTGAAGCGCTGCGCTTTTATCGTGACATTTTAGGCTGTGATGCAAGTGATGTTGGCATGGGGGTAGAACTCCATTTTCCAAATGGCCACACAGTATTTCTTTATGAAAAAGAAGATCACGAACCGGCCACATTCACCGTACTCAACTTTCCTGTCGATGATATTGATACGGCCATTGAAGATCTTGAAATTAAGGGTATCGAAATGCTGATGTATGAGGATTTACCGACGCAACAGGACGCGCGCGGTGTTCTTAGGGGTAAAGCCGCGGGTATGGGACCGGATATAGCATGGTTTAAAGATCCGGCAGGGAATGTCCTTGCCGTCTTGGAGCAATAGCCAAATATTGACAGGTAATGGTATGAGATTCAATAATTAAATATATGGTTGAGCAATCTTCGCGCATTGATCAGGTATTTGCAGCTCTGGCAGATCCAATCCGACGTGACATACTAGAGCGGACCGCAGGTGGTGAGCTCACGGTCAGTCAAATAGCGATTGATTATGACATCAGCCTTGCAGCCGTATCGAAGCATCTAAAAGTACTCCATGAAGCCGGACTGTTGCGACGCCGTAAAGAGGGTAGGTATCAGTTTGTCACGACAAATACTGATGGCATGAAGGAAGTAGCTGCCTATCTTCAGCAGTATGAGCAGTTTTGGACTGAACGTTTGCAATCGATAGCGGTACCAGGAGAGTGATGAGCGATTCATCACAAGTTGATACATTCATTCGACAGTGCTCTCCTGACATGCAAGACCGCCTTCGCACCATTAGGCAGACGGTACACAATGCTGTGCCAGAAGCAACTGAAACGTTAAGTTATAAAATTCCAACTTTTCGACTGTTCGGCCAGAATCTGTTGCACTATGGGCCGGGCAAATCGCACATCGGATTATATGCCACCCCCGATGGCCATACGCAATTTGCGTCTGAATTGTCGCGCTACAAGAGAGGAAAAGGATCAGTTCAGTTTCCCAACAATGAACCACTTCCCGTTGAATTGATTAGAAAAATTGCGATTTTCCGCGCCGATGAATTACGTAAGAAAGAAGCAGGTAAACATGTCTAACATTCAAACGATTACCCCATGCTTGTGGTTTAATACACAAGCAGAACAAGCCGCGGAGTATTATTGTCAGGTTTTCAAAAACAGTCGAATCATTGCCAAGACTCATTACCCGACAGAAGGTCTAGAAGACTTTCAAAAAGAGTTTGCTGGAAAAGTATTAACGGTGCAATTTGTGTTGAACGGTCAGACGTTTATGGCACTTAATGGAGGGCTGGCTTTTACACCAAATGAAGCGGTATCGTTTATGGTTGACTGTAAGGATCAAACTGAAATTGACTACTACTGGGAAAAACTGTCACATGTTCCGGAGTCTGAGCAGTGTGGGTGGTGCAAGGATAAATTTGGCATAAGCTGGCAGGTTACGCCTGAGCTACGAATGGCCGAGTTAACACAACGTCAATTCAGTGCGTTTATGCGAATGAAAAAAATTGATATAGCTGAATTGGAGGCAGCAAAATAATGCAGTGGATAATATCATTACTGGCGGCTGGTGGAATAATGGGGCTACTTGATTATATTTGGCTTGGTTTCATTGCCAAAAAAATTTACTACGGCGAAATGGGCCGCATATTACTAGAAAAACCAAACATGATTCCAGCCCTTCTGTTTTATGGTATCTATGTGGTCGGGGTAGTGGCATTCGTTATTCTGCCGGCTATTGAAAAGCAATCGTGGCTCTATGCGTTAGGCTACGGAGCGTTATTTGGTTTTGTCGCCTATGCTACGTATGACCTAACTAATCTTGCGACACTAAAAGGATTCAGTTCGAAAGTTGTCGTCATTGATTTACTTTGGGGTGCAGGTCTGACGGCGGTAGTGTCACTGGGTTCCTACGGTATCGTAAGAGCTATTGTCTGATTTATACTAAGAGCGTGAACAAAGCCCTTGAAGCGAAATTAAAAGAATTACCACGGAGCCCCGGGGTCTACTTTCATAAGTCCATATCGGGTGAGATTATATATGTTGGAAAAGCGGCAGTCTTAAAAAACCGCGTTAAGCAGTATTTTCAAAGTTCGCGAAATTTCGATATAAAAACGCTTGCGTTGGTGCAGGAAATATATGACACCGACTGGGTAGAAACCGAAAGCGAAATCGACGCATTGTTCTTAGAAAGCGAAATGGTAAAACGCTACATGCCTCGATACAATATTTTGCTGCG
Source organism: Patescibacteria group bacterium (assembly GCA_030917245.1). GTDB lineage: Bacteria > Patescibacteriota > Saccharimonadia > Saccharimonadales > Saccharimonadaceae > UBA1020. The sequence continues at coordinate 1,791 of JAUPVA010000013.1, read as the reverse complement.
TGATGACAAAAGTCAGATGTTTGTTCGAATCGACATGAAAAACGACTGGCCATTTGTTTGCTTTACTCGCAACCCAAGTGATGACGGTGCCGAATATTTTGGACCTTTTTATAATGGAGCATCCCTAAAAAAAGCCATTCGCCATTTACGAAAAGTCTACCCACACTATACAAAGCAGCCCGGCAAGCGGGCGTCGCGTCTTGACGAGGACCTCGGACTTAGCCCGAAGCAGGCCGATGGTCCCGAGCTCTATAAGCAAAATCTCAGAAAGCTCATTAGTTACATTAAGGGTAATCGCGTTGCTCTTATGCGCGAACTTGAATCCGATATGAAGCGAGCGGCGGCAAATTTTGAATTCGAGAAAGCGGCAGATTTGAGAAACAAGTTCCAGGCCATGAAGGAATTGCAGCGACGAGTCATGTTTGGTGATAAAGAATTTCTTGATATATCCAAAGATAAAGCCTTGTCTGATATAAGGGAATTGTTTTCGCTCAGGGCTGCTCCTAGTAGGATTGAGGCATTCGATATATCACATATGGGCGGTACCGAAGTAGTAGCAAGTATGGTGGTATTTACAAACGGGGTTAGCGATAGGGCAGAGTATAGGAAATTTAAAACTAAAATCGAACGAAATGATGACACGGGCAATATGTACGAAACAATCTACCGCCGTTTTAGCCCTAAGAATCTGGCTAGTTGGGGCATGCCAAGCTTTGTTCTGGTAGATGGCGGTAAAGGCCAACTTGGTGCAGCGCTCCGTGCCATGGAGGAACGGTCGGTTCATGTGCCTACTATAGGCATAGCAAAACGTGAAGAAGAGATAATTATTCACCGAGATAAATCGAATATCTCGCTGCAATATATAGATGCACTACAGGATAAAGCACCTAACGGTGTTGGCATATTCAATGAAAAAGAGTTTGTTGTACTCAACCTTCATATGGGTCGGCAAAACGCTGGTTCTCATTCTCGTAATCTTCGAGGCGGCGATACAAGCAGTCGATACAGTGATGTTACTAAACTGTTTATGAGAATTCGTGATGAATCGCACCGCTTTGCGGTCAGTTATCATACGGTACTTAAGCGTCAGCGACAAACTGCCAGTGTGCTCGATGAAATACCGGGGATTGGCCCGGCTTCGCGCAAGAAGCTTCTACGCAGGTTTGGTAGCGTACGTGGTATCCAAAATGCTCCGCGAGCAGATCTCGAATTGTGCGTTGGTACAAGTCGTGCAGATCAGATTCAACTTTACTTTAGTTCTTTATGACGCTAGTGCTATAATCGGCACTATATGAAACATATTCGAGCTGCTGGCTTTACGATCGTTGAAGTAATGGTAGTAGTTGTCATCTTGGGTATCCTCGCCTCGCTTACCGCGTTCTCGTTTGGTAATTGGCAATCAGGTATGGCAAAAAATGAAGTTAAGTCAGACCTCATAATGGCGGGCACCGCAATGAATGCATCAAAGAATTTTTCAAGCGCACCACTGACGTCTGTACCGAGTACGTTTAACGCTTCTAAGAATATTATTATAGAGCCTACAAATGCCCCTACCGGTCAATATTGCATAAACGCCTACCACACTAAATATACAAGCCTCCGTATGTCTATTCGCACAGGTGCAACGCAACCTCAAGATGGCTTGTGTCCTTGGCCGGCATCGGGAAATACAATCGGTGGCACCGTGCCGGCTGCGCCAACTAACCAGAACCTAGCATTGGGATTCAACGAATGGACAGTCAGTGGCACGACAACATATAATTCGTCGACTAAACATGTAGCAATGGGAAC
>JAUPVA010000012.1 GCA_030917245.1 Patescibacteria group bacterium | reverse complement strand
TTGCTGCTGGAGCGTTACTGTCTGCGGCGTTTTTGGAGCTACTTCCTGAAGCAATTGAACAAGGTGATCCTAGTGATGTCATGAGATATGCACTGATCGGGCTGTTGACCTTCTTTGTGCTGGAACGGAGTCTTAGCTGGTTCCATCACCATCATGAAGAGACCGATATACACGCCGCGGGCAGGCGAAACTCAGCTCTTATTGTAATAGGAGATACGGTTCATAACTTTATTGATGGATTAGCAATTGGTGCGGCATTCTTAGTTGACCCTGCGGTGGGTCTCGTGACTACCATCGCCATTGCGGCACACGAAGTTCCGCAAGAACTCGGAGATTTTGGCCTCCTTTTATCGAAAGGCATGTCTCGCCGTAAAGTCCTCTTAGTAAATGTGGTAAGTGCAATCGCTACCATAATAGGTGCATCATTAGTCTATGGGCTCGGCGGCGAAATTGGAGTATCCGAAAGCTTACTGCTTGCGGTGACTGCAGGTTTTTTCATTTATATAGCAGCAAGCGACATTATTCCGACTATTCATGCAGAACCGGAACGCCGATGGGCAAATGCTCAGACCGTTATACTCATTGTAGCGATAATTGCGGTCGGATGGGCATCGAACGCATTGCACAATATTGCCCCTCATGAGAACGACAGTGGGGCGAGTCGGATAGAAACAAAACACAACGACTAGCCAGTAATTGATTGCGAGCCATAAGCGGAACAGGCTATACTAGAAACCAATATGGTTCGCCGCATTTCGTTTAAAATCCCAAGAGATGAAAAACTAAAAACAGCTCTCGTTTCGACTGCGGGCACTTTAATGCGGACTTCAAAAAGCCCAGATGAGGCCTTAGGGGAGCTGTTTGAAGTGGTTCAGCGCGATAGGATTTACGACGACGGAAAAACGTTCGTCGATCTCGTCCCTCGCGTCCGGATGCGCACCATTCAGCAAGAATATACATTGGCCAAGACCGACCCTAACTTCGATTTACGTGATTTTGTGAGTCGACACTTTTATGAGTTTGCTCCCCATAAAGACAGGGAGGAGTTTAGAACTAATTCATCGCTCACGGTGACGGAGCACATTCATTCGCTCTGGGACGTCCTAGAGCGCCGAAACAGGTTAAACCGTGGCTCACTAGTAGCTCTGCCATACTCGTATATTGTTCCAAGCGGTAGGTTTAGCGAACAGTTTTATTGGGATTCGTATTTCATAATGCTCGGGTTGGCTGCTGATCATCGCTGGAAAATGATTGAAGGAATGATGAAAAACTTTACCTTCATGATTAGAAAGTTTGGATTTATACCTACCGCTAATCGAACGTATTTTTTAAGCAGATCTCAGCCTCCTTTCTTTAGTCACATGGTAAAGCTTCTCGCAGGTCACAAAGGCAGAACGCGAACGTATGCCGAATACCTTCCGTATTTACTGGCTGAGTACCGATTTTGGATGAAAGGCAGGTTGAAACTCGCCAAGGCGGAACACAAGGCATATGCACGAGTCGTCCAGCTTCCAAACGGGATGTACCTCAATAGGTACTATGATAATAAAACGACTCCCAGGCCGGAATCATTATCGGAAGATCTCGAGACAGCTACTGAGAGCGAAAACAGAGAACACGACCGGGTCTATTTACATTTACGTGCTGGTGCTGAATCTGGGTGGGATTTTAGCTCACGATGGTTTCTGGATGAGCAAGACATCCGCTCAATCCATACAGCCGATATCATACCGGTTGATTTAAATTGCCTGCTATACCAGCACGAATCGACCATCGCCGAGGCGTATCGACTAATAAAGAATCCACTGTTAGCGCGTAAATTTCAGACATTGGCCGATCGTCGCGCAACAGCGATTCAAACATATTGCTGGAGCGATAAAGAGCAGTTTTTTGTTGATTATAATTTTCATCACAATAAGCCCACGCATAGAATAAGTCTTGCGGCGGTATTTCCGTTGTACGCGCGAATCGCTACTAAACAGCAAGCAGATGCAGTGGCTGCACGGATAGCGAAAGATTTCTTAAAACCTGGCGGACTTGTCGCCACTTTGTCTGAAACCGGGCAGCAATGGGACGCACCAAATGGATGGGCGCCGCTCCACTGGATTGCTATCGAAGGGCTACGGCATTATGGGCACCATGACCTAGCTAATGACATTAAGCGGCGCTGGATGAAGGTTAATCTTAAGGTGTATGCTGAAAAACATAAACTCGTTGAGAAATATAATGTCTCTTCCAAAGATGGGCTTGGTGGGGGCGGCGAATATCCGCTCCAAGACGGCTTTGGGTGGACAAACGGCGTGCTTGCTGCATTATTAGCGGAAAACTAAACGAGACAGCATAACTCACGTGCATGTCGGGTGTTATACTTATGCTAATGAATCGGGCGGGTACTGAATTAGATATCGACGATAAAAACAGCAAGAAACGCGGTTTTACTATCGTTGAGCTACTCATCGTTATCGTGGTGATAGGCATATTGGCCGCGATTAGCTTAGTTGCCTATAGCGGCCTTCAGCAGCGTTCACGTGATGCAGCGCGATTTCAAGATGCTAAGTCTATCGAAAAGGCCATTCAACTGTATCGCACCCAGACTGGCGCATTATTCGGTCCAACAAGCGTTGATGGCAGCTGGGAAACAAGCAGTGAAGATAATCCGGGCGATTTTATGGAGGCGCTGGTTTCGGCATCAACCATTTCGAAAGTACCGATTGATCCGCAAAATACCGCTTCGCGGCACTACCGGTACTATCTTTATCCTGCTGGTACATCTGGTTGTGACGTAGCCCGTGGTCAGTTTGCAGTGTTTCAAATTATAGATTTAGAAACCAGCCCTCGGCCGTATGCGAACGATCCAGGGTTCAGCTGCTCGGGGCGAAATTGGGCAACAGAAGCCGACTACACCTTTGGTATTTACCAGAACAACTAAGAGCGACCCTTACTTATTGATATCATCTGGCAAGAATCCTTTTTCGGGTTTATGACCAGCTTTCCATTGATAGTTTTTCCCATACCCTAAGTCCTTCATAAGTTTGGTGGGTGCATTACGGACGCGAAGCGGCACCGGAGAGTCGGGGAAGCGTTTAGAAAGTGACTGGGCATCGTGCATGAGGTCGGTAATTTCACGCGATTTTTCGCTCCGGGCTAACGCCACGGCGCAGTGATAAAGATTGTACGTAGCCTCGGGCAACCCAACCCTTTCTACTGCCTGAAAGGTTGCGACAGCGAGCGACAGAGCGCCATTGCCGGATAATCCAATATCCTCCGATGCAAACACAACCATTCGTCGTGCAATAAACTTTGCATCCTCGCCAGCGTCTAGCATGCGAGACAAATAATATAATGTTGCAGTTGTATCACCGCCGCGCATACTTTTTATGAACGCAGAGACAACGTCATAATGCATATCTCCTTTTTTGTCATAGCCAGGCAATCGTTTTTGGGCGGCTATTTTAACGACGTCGAGGCTGACGTCTTTTTTGCTCATACTAAGAGCAAGCTCAAGGTTGCCAAGGGCAACTCGCGCATCTCCCCCCGATAGTTCGGCAATGTAATCAAGAGATTCAGCTGGCACGTGCTGTGACGTAGCTTCAGTTGCGACTGCTCGTTCAAGGATGTCTATAATCTCGTGTTTAGTGAGCTGGCTTAGTACGAGTACTCGTGTACGACTGAGAAGTGGAGTAATAACCTCGAAACTTGGATTTTCAGTAGTTGCTCCTATAAGCGTAATGAGTCCCGACTCAACATGTGGCAAAAATGCATCTTGTTGAGCTTTGTTGAAGCGATGAATTTCGTCGACAAACAATATTGTACGCAGCTGAAGGTTCCAGTTTTGCCTGGCATGTTCTATAACTCTCTCAACATCTTTTTTACCGCTAGTAACAGCCGATATTTCTATAAACTCAGCTGCAACTTCAGTCGCAATAATTCTCGCCAGAGTCGTCTTGCCTGTACCCGGAGGTCCCCAGAGGATCAAGCTTACCGGTTCCTTGTTTTTGACAATTTGTCGGAGGATTTCGCCGCCATCGAGAAGATGCCGTTGCCCAATCACTTCATCGAGCGTCTTCGGTCTCATTCGTTCTGCTAGGGGAGTACGTTGCATGCCTCTATTATAGACGCTACTATAGATAACAATGAAACCCACGACTGTGCTACTGATTTATGGCGGAGAATCATCCGAGCACGATATTTCAATTTTGTCTGCGAAAAATGTGTATTACTCTATGAACCCTCAGAAGCATGACGTTAAGTTGTGCTTTATCGATCGTAACGGTAAGTGGTGGCTTATGGATGACTGGAAAAGCAATCCAGAGGAGCACCGCGTCACACAAGTCGCAGTGTTACCGGGCACGAGTCAAATTATGATACTCGATAGTGGCACAAAAATAGCTATTGATGTGATTTTCCCAGTCCTGCACGGAAAACTAGGCGAGGATGGTACGATTCAAGGTCTAGCCGAAATGATGCATGTTCCTGTTGTCGGCTGCGGCGTCGAAGCGAGCGCAATTGGCATGAATAAAGACGCAACAAAGCGGCTGTTGGCTGCACAGGGTATTCCAGTAGCGGCGGGAATTACAATCGGACATAAGTACGATATAGAAGAAGTGCGCCGACAAATCGAAGAACTCAGTCCCGTTGGGCCATGGTTTGTAAAACCATCTCGTGCTGGCAGTTCGGTGGGTGTGACGAAAGTTCAAAATATCGATGACTTGCAGGGTGCGATAGATGCTGCCAAAAACCATGATGATACGGTCCTTATTGAAGTTGCAATTACAGGACGAGAGTTGGAAGTTGCCGTACTTGGCACGCCACCAAGTCATAAAGTCAGTGGTGTAGGTGAAATTTTTCCAGGTAACGACTTTTATGACTATGAAGACAAATATTCTCTGGACTCTAAATCTCGGACCAATATAGACGCCGACCTTGAGCAGGGATTTTCTGAATTAATCCGAGAATATGCAGCAGATTCGTATGCAGCGCTTGGTTGCCGGGGTTTAG
>JAUPVA010000011.1 GCA_030917245.1 Patescibacteria group bacterium | reverse complement strand
CGTGATCACCTGTAGGTATCGGTGCAGGCTAAAAATAAGTGTAACGTTGACGTTTATGCCTGATGCGATTACCTCGCTAATAGCCGGGACGCACTCTGCTGTGGCCGGTATTTTTATCATGAGGTTTGGTCGATTAACCCGCACCCAGAGATCTTTTGCCTGCGCTACCGTTGCGCTACAGTCACGAGCGAGCTCTGGCGATACTTCGAGTGAAACAAAACCGTCGTTACCACCTGATTCGTCAAAGGTAGTCTTAAGTATGTCGCAGGCGTCCTGGATGTCTTTTATTGCCAATTCCCAATATGCTTCTTCGACAGTTTTGCCCGAGTCGGTTAATTGCTTGAGTGGTTCGGCATAATATGTGCCGTCACTAAACGCTTTTTCAAAAATACTAGGGTTGGACGTTAGCCCTCGGATACCCTTGTCGACCAGTGCTTGCAGTTGTCCGGATACGATTAATTCTCTTGAGAGATTGTCTAGCCACGGGCTGACAGCGAAATTATTGTAGAGTGTGTGTAAATTGGTCATCGCTAATAGTATACGCTTATGCTATAATTTGATCAAAGAATTTACGGAGGTGGGATGAGTCAGCAAGATCTAGACGTGCTAGTTGTGGGTGATATTTTAAGTGATACTTTTATCAAGCTACTAGATGATAATGCCTGGACAAGCGAGAGTGATAATGGACTCAATCTGACGATGCCATTTGGCATGAAGGTGCCTTTTGACCACGCAGATTTTATACCTGCAGTAGGCAATGCCTCAAATGCTGCGGTTAGCCTCACGAGGCTTGGGCACACCGCAGGGCTCATATCGAATACCGGTAATGATAGAGGCGGTCGGGAAATAGTTGATGCTTTACACGAGCACGGCGTCGACTCGCGGTTTGTAGATCTCACTCCGGGTAAAAGCAGTAATCATCACTATGTTCTTTGGTATAAGGACGATCGTACAATCCTGATAAACCATGAGCACTACGATTATAACTGGCCTCGTTTTCGTAAAACCGACGTGCCAAAATGGATGTATCTAACATCAATCGGCGCCAATACCCATGAATACCATGATGAGATCATACATTTTCTTGAGCGTTTTCCAGATGTGAAGCTACTATTTCAACCAGGTACGTTTCATATTTCGGAAGGTGCAGAAGTGTTTAAGCGCGTATATGAGAGAACTGAAGTACTGGTATTGAACCGTGAAGAAGCAGTGCAAGTTACCGGTGGAAGCCATGAAGATATCCACGACCTCATCACTAGGCTTCATCAACTTGGTCCCAAAATTGTATCGATTAGTGATGGACCTAACGGAGCATATATTTCTGAAGGAGAAAATAGATTTAAAATTCCGTTGTATCCTGATCCTGCTCCACCCGTTGAGCGAACTGGCGCTGGAGATGCATATGCATCGACATTACTGGCAGGGTTATTGCATGGCCTTTCGCTCGAGGACGCGGCTCGATGGGCGCCGATAAACTCTATGAACGTCGTGCAACACGTTGGTGCGCGAGAAGGCTTGCTGAAAGTTGAGCAACTTATGGAGCTATTGCGAAACGCACCCGATTGGTACAAGCCAGAAAGTTTCTAAAGGATACCTACCTATGTCAAAATTAATTCGGCAGCTACTGAATGAATCTGATCCCAGGTTCTCTATTTCGCTGACTCGTCTGGAGTTTGCTGCTGGAAGGCCAGGTATCGACAGCCGGTTGACTGCAGAAATACTGAGTACAACACGCTCAAAAATGGTATCTATCGGGCTTGACCCTAGTGACACAACTGGAGCCGAACTCTACGCCGGACTTTGCCAAATGGCAGTTAAAGCCGACGAAAGTATCCGTGCATATTTAGGGCACCCGGCAAATGCTGATAGTGGCGCTGTAGCTATGAAGAAGCTAGTGACCGAAATAATTGGCCCCCGTGAAACATGGGCGGTTAAGTCAGTTGCTCTGCGCACGATACTCAAAAACAATCCACCAAAAAAAGTCATGAAGGCATTTCATTATCAATCTATTGATTCTATGGCAAAGCGCATGGACCCTGCAGAGTTGATGTTGGCTTCGAGAGTACTTGAATCAAAAACATGGTGGCAAAAAACTAAGAAATCGTTTCAGGAACTTGGTACCAAAGATTTTGAGAAATCTAGCTTAAAAGTGATTACTCTATGTGACGAAAAGTGGATTGCAATTATTCAGAAGTACTCAGAAACTACCGGGTTTGGTGTGATCGGATCCAAGGAATGTGCCACTGTTGGGTTTGTGCCACTCGAGGGGAAGACGTCGTATGTTTCGACATTACCACGTCTACTGCACTGCATAAACGAAGTGCTGTTGCACGGTTCGTTTTTGAAACTGCACTTCGTGAATCCTTCGATCGGAAATATTTTAGTACATGCGATTGATGAAGGTGAACTTTTACATACTAGCGTGAGCGGTGCTGTCTTTCATTGGCGGGATATACAGCGTTATTTTGGGATGTTGCCAGAAGATTCAGAAACATCATTTGCGCATCTTGATGTACACGATCTAGGGTGGATCGCACTAGAAACTCAACTTTCGTTGAGAATCCCCGAGCTTGCATTTTGGGTAGGACTGGATTTTTGTGGTGTTTCGTACGGGGATGGACGAATACTTTCATGTAATGTGAT
>JAUPVA010000097.1 GCA_030917245.1 Patescibacteria group bacterium | reverse complement strand
GGGCAACGGCATCTCAACTGCAATCGACGTTGTCGTCTGCGGTGAAGCAGTTGAAGGTTTTTCAAGTGGACAATGGTCAGTTCCCGACGGCAAATGTATGTCCGAGTCCTGGCGCTACTGAAATATGCTTTAAAGCACCGTCCGAAATTACGATAGTCTATGCCCCGAATAATAGTGCCAACCCACCTTCGTTTAGTCTCAGTGCTTCAAAAAATGGAACTTCATACGTTGCTACGGATTCTTCGCAGCCTTCCCAGTCTTATGGTTCTAATTTTGTGACAATCACTAACTTGGCTGTAAACGGAGATTTCGGTTCGGGCGGCACCGGCTGGACGACAAACTGCCCTGCACCCTCTACATGTATATTTGCTGGCGGTACGCTAACCATGACCACAGATGGTACTCAACGAGCCAATGCGACCCGGACAATGCCTGGAACATACACAGACAATGATAAGATATTCTATTCAATGCGTGTCCGACGCGATAGCGGCACCGGCTTCCGATTCTCAGCTCACAGAGATAATGGTGGTTATGAGACAGTACTTTTTGCGGAGACAGCATTTAATAGCATGGGCACAGGTGCATTCGAGCGTAAGTCTGGAATTCGGAATTTTGTGGCCAGTCAGGGTACCTTCACAATGCTTGCTCTGGGGCAAAATGTTAATGCTAAAATTTTTCAAGTAACGATTGATGATGTACTGGCTATAAATCTAACATCAGCATTTGGCGCAGGCAACGAGCCTTCCGTGCCACAGATGGATGGTATATTAACCCAATTTCCAAACGGCTATTTTAACGGTAGCGTCCAAGCAACTTACTAGAATGGCCGGTATCGACAGTAACGCTTATCTCTGTTAAAATTGTCCAAGGTCAGACATAAAAATGCCGCGATAGCTCAGTTGGTAGAGCGCATCCATGGTAAGGATGAGGTCTCGGGTTCGACCCCCGATCGTGGCTCCATTTTGCTGCGACTAGCATTTTAGGCATGTTTATGCTATAATGATAAGAAGTAATAATAGTAACTAATAACGAGAGATCCATGGCTAAAAAGAACACTAAGCGAAAGCTCATCGGTCTTGTCAGCGAACTGACTGGGCACCGTACTTACTACACAACAAAGAATACACAAAATACGACTGAGAAAATCTCACTCAAGAAGTATGACCCTATTGCACGTAAGCACGCGGTTTACACTGAAACAAAGAAGAACCTCGGTCGAAATGAAGTAAAGGCTCGCAAGGGTTAATCAGATTGACAATTCTTTTAGCCAGCACCTATACGTGCTGGCTTTTTTGATCGATTTTTTCAGCCAGCCATACTCCATTTTTTAGCATGGTCGACAAAAGAGCAGGTGTCATGTGGCTCCGCTCTGAATACACAAACAATGAATCGTGGGCAATCTCTAGAACAAGGCCCTCATAATGAGTGGCAATAGTATGGGCTAGCTCGGGGTTGATTACTTGCTCTATTTCAATTGCGTGGGCGGGTGTGCAGTACAGCGTAAAAGATTTTGCAAAACTATCCGGGTATTGCGCCGTTGCCCCTAGTTGCGCTGGCTGCATAGAAGAATACTTAATAGAAAGCAGCTCATGAAATCCATTGCCGTGTCGATCAGGGCCTATGAATACATGGGGGATATCGCGCGCAACCCTTAGGTCAAACTCCATAATATGCCAAATGTGCTTTTTGCCGGTTTGTAATGTGTCAGCTCGTTCTACAAAGACGACATCGTAGCCGTCAAATGTTCCAATGCAGTAATGATCATCATGATGCTTCGTACTGACAGTCATACCGCGTACGATATGATGTTCATCGGTACGCTGGCTTACATAGCCAAAGCATACTAAGCCATGTTCTTCTGCGAAGCTTTTAACAATTCGCTTCGACAAATTCTTCCCGGATGTAAAATTCGACCGAAGTATACTCGCAATCGGAAGCTTAGGCATGACTTTCCCCATCAACCATATCAAGTAGAGTAGCCATATATTCCGCATGACTCCACACAAGTGGCGATACAGATAGGGCCTCGCCAGAGACTGGATTTACTTGTTCTGAAAGCATATGTGTCGTGCCTGCACTGGCTTCAACCCATTCGACTATTTTGTCACGAAGTGCACTATTGCCGGACTCTTGTGCGTACTGGGCAACCCATAAAGAGGTAATAAACCAGAAATTACCAAGTCCCGTCTGTTCATTGCGATGATAATTATCATTTTCGTAGCGCGGCAGTCCAGGAAAGTCAGGTTTCATTATTTTAGTTACGAGCGTGTCGAACGATCGTTTCACCTCATCGCTATCAAGCGGGAAAAGACCAAACATGTACGCTCCGAAAAATGCCGAGAGATCAATTGTTTCGTCAGGTACTATTGCGCCATTCTCTACTGAAATTCCCTTATAGAAATATCCCCGATCTGCATTGAATAATCGCTTGTGGGCATATTCATAAATATCATCACTCGCCGACCGCCATCTGACCGCGGAATCTGAATCATCCGCTTGCTCGGCTAGCTCAGCGGCACCCTGCAAGGCCGCAAATACAAGTGAAGTTGTATAGGTAGTAGTAATGAAGAACTCTTCCCATAAGTCGTACGTCGGCTTTGGAAGACCAGTTAAATCATCAATGTAGCCTGCGAGGAAGTTAGCCATTTTCTTTATGAATGAGTCGTAGAACTCTCTTAACAGACGGTCGTCTTTTTGGGCTGCATAAAACTGACCAAACATAAAGAGTGTCAACGCAGTTTCGTCTTCTTGAATAGGGGGCGCAGTAATGCTGCCGTGAACATACGGGTGCCAGCTAGACCCAAGGGCGCCATCTGCTTGGTATTTATGGAGTAAATAGCCGTTCTGGTGAAGTCCACGACGGGCAAATTCGAAAAAACGACGCGGTTCTTGGACATAACCGAGGCGAATGAGTGGCCATAGCGCATATGCAGCATCGCGAGGCCATGAATATGCATACGCGTCTCTCGAATAATTAAGCATTGTCGTGTCGGTACTTGCTATTACCGCACCACGTTTGTCGATGTGAGACTTAACAACCATTGCGCTATGAAGGAAAAGACGACGTTTCGCTACCGGAAGCTTATCGGCGGCATGTCTAACTGGCTTGAGCCACTCGTGCCACCACATAACAGTTCCATGTAAACGGGCATCAAGTCCGACATCTTGAATCTTCTTGTGGACATACAATGCTTCCGATATTGATGTTCCAGCGGCAATCCAGTAGTGCACTCGAGCCGATTCGTGGGGAGCGAGTTCGACCTTAAAGCGGAGAGTCGAGTCTACTCGACCGTGCTCGACAGACGAACAGGCGAGCTCACCGTCGTCAGCATCTCTATAAGTACCTTCGCGGCCCTCGATACCAAAAAGTCCAATCGAATGCTGGTCGAAATGTTGTTTTCCACTGCGACCGCTGATGACAAAGACTCGACGTCCACGGTAATGCATCACCGCGTTAGAGTCGGGCAAGTACTGAGCAGTGTCTGTATTACTCCGAACATCACCTATGGCAAATGCTTGGTGTGTAAACAAACGAATATCGCGCTTGCGATCAGACGTATTAATAATATGAATATTTCGTAAAAATGCGCTCATATCCGCATCAACAGTGTCATCAAACTCGATAATTATTTCATTCTTACGGTTAACAGCTCGAGTATGACCCACCAGGGCTCCTTCGGCAGTCCATGAAGTGGTATTCCAGTCGCCGCTATCAAGCCAGCTGATATTGCCGTCTACCCATACGCCTACCTTATGCCTCAAATCCCGACCAGCTGCGTGGTTTTCTAAGCCGACATACGGAAAATAGAAGTCATGGACTAGGCCATATTTGTTTAGTCCAACATGCATTTCGCCGTTAGACAGAACGACTGGTCTTGCCATTAAAACCCTCCGTTCGAGCTCGAGTGGTAGTGCATAAGCCTGTAGCGCATGTCGCGCAGCGCATTCATGAAGTACAAAAATGCGTCATATGGTGAGTCATACGGACTAAAGTACGCATGGACATCGCCATCCCGAAACCATTTGGTACACATGTAATAGACATGGTCGGAGGTTTGCAGTTGACGCCAGTCAGCCATAAGACGCTGGTCTTTAGAGCGAATGATATCGTGTTCGAGCGCGTAAAGGTATTTTAGGGATTCCTGCTGCATAGAATTCCCGAGCCAGGCTGTCAAATCTCGCTCGCTATCGGCCCACGTAACCGTATGCGGCATTGATAGCTCGCCGGCTTTTTCGAACGTGGAAGCCGCTTCGGTTACAGTATAAAAGGCTCGGTCAGCGCGCTGTGCCCAACGGCTAACAAAATCATGAAAAAAACCGAAGATTCCCGTGTCTTCCCATTGGTGTTCGCCGAACGTCTCGTAATCCATGAACAAATTGACCACGTTGCCGTGCTCCAACGATGCATCGAGCCATCTTTCGTAGGTGCCTACACTAAGCGGCCATTGCTCCCAGGCCTTGTTGCCAAAACGAAACGCTAAATCATCACTTAAACGATAATTCTTTGTAAGTAGAGCGATGCTCGAGGTACCAGCAGGTTGATACACATGATTTGGCGAGCGCCATTCTAGTACAGGATCCCACCCCTCAGAAAGTATTGCCTTATAACCGCGCGAATCAGCCCACTTTGCAAGCTCATCGTTGTAGGCTAATTCGGTATTTCGAAATGCCGTCGGCTCTACACCGAAAACCGATTTTATCAGCTCCGCATGAAGAGATACCTGCCGCTCAAATTCTTCTCGTGAATAGAAAAATGCTAATGAGTGATGATACGTTTCTCCGACTATTTCGACTCGGCCGGTATCAACTAAGGCTTTAAAGCTATCGAGAACATCGGGAGCAAACCGTTTCGCCTGTTCAATAAAGGTACCTGTAATACTGAGTGAAAAGCGGAAATCAGGTTGTTCGGCAAGTAACTTTTGAAGCAGATTGTTCATCGGCCTATATGACTTATCGGCAACTTTAAGAAAAACGGCACGATTATTTCTTTCGGTTTCGCTCATGTCATCAAAATAGTCGTGGTGCTGTGCGGCATCAAAGATTGAATAATCGCGAATTCGCCATGGCTGGTGGACATGCAGATACAGAACGGTTCCTTTTTGACTCATGCAGCTGCCTTTCTCGTCGTTGAAGCATACAGTGACAGGCATTTCGCAGCAACATCCGCCCAAGTGAGTCGAGTGTACTCACGCTTGACGTTATTTGTAAGTTCGTCTTTTAATGCACGCGATGCGGCGATGGCAATCATTTGGTCCGCAAGCCGATCGATATCCCAAAAGTCGTATCGGAAAATACTGGACAGCACTTCTCCTACGCCAGACTGCTTAGTGATAATAAGAGCATTGTTGTGATGGGCGGCTTCGAGTGCGGTTAGCCCGAAGGGTTCAGATACAGAACTCATGACAAAAATATCTGACACCGTGTAGGCGTCGCGCCATTGCTGTCCACGAACAAAGCCAGTGAAAAACACTTTATCCGCAATTCCGAGCTCTGCACTTAGTTGTAGTAATTCATCGCGTAGCTCGCCGTCCCCAGCAAAGAGGAATACGAGCTTATCGTACCTCTCTGAAGCGCGCGCAGCTGCTCGCATAAAGTGCACTAATCCCTTTTGGACGGTAAAACGGGTTATCGTAACTGCGATGGTATAACCCTCAGTTTTAAGATGTTCGAGGTACGCATACGTTCTGTCATCGTAGATGTGATCTTCCATAGCCGAAGCATCGAATCCGTTGTGAACTACTTCTACTTTATCGGCCGGAATTTTATAGCGGTGCACAATAATACTTTTTGTAATGTTGGAAACCGCGATAATACGGTCGGCCATAAGTAACCCTTGCTCTTCGATTTCATGGACTAGAGGATTACCAAAATATTGTCCAGAGCGGTCAAACTCCGTGGCATGGACGTGCACAATCAGTGGCGCACCGGTAACTTCCTTTGCCTTTATGCCCGCTTCAATGGTAAGCCAATCATGCGCGTGAATTGCATCGGGCTCAGATTCTTGTACTAATTTTTCAACAAACGATACATACCGTGCCTGTACATCGCGAATATCTTTGAGACCTTCGTTCGGCTTACGGTGAAGCGCATCGGTAATAGTCTCTGGGGCATCGTAGGCGCCTAGTCCATTGCGTTGCAGCGGAGATAGGGTGGTTGCTGCATGAATACGCATAAACTCCGTGCCGGGGTGGTGCGCAGAGTAAGGAAGAACAAAGTCAATAGAGGATCCAGCGAGCGCCAACGCTTTGGACATATGAAAACATGCGACACCAAAGATCGGAAGAGCGTCG